>NZ_JAUBTI010000001.1:80856-246965 GCF_036702415.1 Microcoleus sp. D3_18a_C4
AAATCCGACTGTTTCTGAAAATCCCAATTCAGATCCAAATCCTGCTGAGATAAAAACGGAAAATTCCTCTGCGACAGAAACTGAAAATCCGACTGTTTCTGAAAATCCCAATTCCGATCCGAATTCTGCCGATCCAAAAACGGAAAATTCCTCTGCGACAGAAACCAAAAATTCGACAATTTCCGAAACTCCCAATTCAGATCCAAATTCTACTGAAACAAAACCCGAAAACTCCCCAACGACAGAAACTCAAAACCCGCAAGTTTCCGAAAACACAATCCCAACAATCTCAGAAAACACTCAACCAGCGATCGTAGTTGTCAACTCAATCGACTTCATCACAGGTGACAAAATCGAAACACCCGTCTTTTTCCAACTCGACAAACCAGGAATACCCGCAATACCCGCAGAATCCACAGACATTCTCACCGGGGAAATTGAAAACATCTCCCCAACTCTTATCGACAGCCTCGCAACAGCCAGCGAAAGCAATGAAACTTTTGGGCCACTTTCCGACGAAGAAATTGCCCTGCTGTGGGAAAATCTCAACCGCATCAGGGCGGCGGCAGAATTAAGCGAAAACTCCGAAACCTCAGAGTTAGAATACATCAACGCTAACGAAGATACCGACTCAAACAACCCAACTCGTCTTCCCTTCACTCCCATCAGTCAAAATTATCTGCCAACCGATATCGAAAACACAGCAGATTTCGAGTTGATAAATGGCGGCGACGGGGAAGCTGAAACCTCAGAATCCGCACAAACAGCCATCATTTCCGAAACAGCAACCCCTACGCCCGCAAACAATCAGCCAGAAACCTCTCAAACTACCATCCCAGCCAGCCCCAGCAACTCGGAAACAAACAACAACGAATACACTGTTGCAAAAACAGACAGCTTCACAGAAACAACTGCCGATTCTCCCCAACCAACCAAACCGCTAATCGGAATCATCGACACCGGCTTCACAACCAACAATCCCAACATCAACTACAGCCAAATCATCCTCGGCAAAGACTTAATCGAGGGCGACAACAATCCCCTACTCCAACCAAACCAAGGAAACCAACACGGCGACACAATTTTAGAAATTATCAGCCACTCCAACAATCAAAACGCCACCAAAAAATCGACTCCGATTTGGTTAGGACGAGCAACTGGCAGCGGCAACTGGCAGCAATCCCTGATAGAATTTGTAGACGCAGCCATTGCTGCAAAACAACCCAATGCCGTCGTCAACCTCAGCTTCGACTTAACCCAAATCAATCCCGACGGCACCCAAACCACACGCCACCAACTCACACCAGAAGAAAAATCAGCACTTAAATACGCTCAGGACAACAACATCCTGATTGTAGCAGCCACTGGCAACGAAGGGGATCTCGCATCAGCCCTCGGACAAGCCTCCACAGAATTCGACAACATCATCACCGTCGGCGCATCCTTTAACAACAATCGAGCCGCCTATTCCAGCTACGGAGAAGGGCTAGATATCTTAGCACCAACAAACACTCAAAAAACAGCAGAATCATCAACAACCGAAACAAAACAAGGCACATCAATAGCAGCAGCCTTCGTCACAAACACCATCTCCAAAATGTGGGAAACCAACCCATCACTGAACCGCCAACAAATCAAAAACATCCTCCTAAAAACTGCCAGCGACATCGACGTACCCGGATGGGACGAAAGAACAGGATACGGAATCTTAAATCCCCAATTAGCAATTGCTACCGCCACCGAAACAATCCCCACAATACCAGTATTAGCAGCCACCAAACAATTGACAAAAACCCTAATTAATGCCGCTGCAAATGTCAGTAACTCTCCGAATAGTACAGCCAAACCCTCAGAAAGACCGACCGCAACCAACGCCCCAGGCACACCAAAGACTACCAGCACCTCAACCGGAGACTACAACTCTGGCACCAGCTCCTATACCACAGAAGTAGCGCCATATACAACTACCTCTACCAGTAGTTCCAACGGCACAAGCACCACTAACTCTTACACCAATAGCAACTTATCAAACACAGAATCAAGCTGAGATCAAAACGCCGTCCAAACCAACAGCAAGGGCAACTCTTTTAACGAATACACCAGCGATTCCAGCACAAATGCTGCTACCTACACCAGCAAAAACTTTTCCCAAAACTCAGTAGGAAACAAAAATCAATCGCAGCAAAACTACAGCCGAGTTAAATACGAAGGCACTCGCAACGACCAAAGCTCATATCTTCAAAAATCCCGCTCTTCTAGCAATTATACCAGTCCCGAACAAACTACAAACACCACTGCCGACAGTTACCGAAACAGTTTTTCCCAATCAGACAGTCAATACGGAACCGACTATGCAATGAATAACGGCAACCGCCAAGACGATTGGGGTTCAAAATCAACTTCAAACACTCACTATACTAGCAGCACCGGAAGTTCTCTCAACAACAGTTCAACTCAAATTCAAGGCAAAGCCGATTGGACGAATAGCAGCAATGGTAATAGTTCTCTAAACACTCACAGCGGGGAAGAAAGCCAAGTAAATCGCTCGAATTATGAGAGTAGCAGTAGCAGCGGTTTTTACAAAAATGGCAACAGCAGCGACAACTATTCAGTAATCAATTCAACTTGGGACAACACTACAACTGACGGCAAAACAGTCGGCAGCAACAGCCGCGATACTTATTCAGAAGCCAATAGTAATTATCACAGCAGTTACGATGACGGTCAGTCAAAAAATACCAGCAATCAATCCACTTACACCGTCAATCAATCTCAAGAAACCAACAGCAGCAACGGCCCCTCATACTGGCACAACAACCGCAATAACAATTATTCTGTAAGTCAAGGGAATGACACGCAAAATTACAAAAACGGGCCGTCAACTAGCAGCCACAATCGGGATACTTATTCTCTTAGTAAGTCGAATTCTTCCAGCAGCAACAGTGAGGGGAAAGTTAGTTATAATTCCGAGCTTGAAAATTATTCAGAAAATCATGCTCAGTGGGAGAGCGAGTATAAGGCTGATACTTATACTACTCAAAGTACCAGCGATGAATCGACAATAACAGCTACTAAAAATAACAGCAGCACCTCGGGCAGTAATTACACCTCGTCTAACAGTAGCGACACCTCCCGTACTTGGAATTCACAGACAGTCACAACTTATAAAGATGGCCAAAGAACTGAAAATGGCAGTTCGACTTACGAGAAATGGTCGAGTGAAAGCAGTTACGATAGTAACGGCGTAGCTAGTTCGGTGTCCAAGTATTCTAGCTGGAGTTCAAGTTACAGCAAGTCTTATTTTAAGGGAGGTTACAGTTGGACGGAAACTGTGAGCGGTTACGACTCAGAATCGGTGACTAAAGGGGGTGTTTCGACGAGTAATGGTAGCAGTTGGAGTTGGACTCGCAGCGGGACTGAGTATGATGATGGGAGGAATAGTTGGAGTGAAAGTTGGTCGAAGTCTAGTTGGAAGGATGGGGAGTATTTGCCGGGTGAATATGAGGTAACGAGGGGGTCATTTGACCCAGAAGGAACACAGACCCAGACGAATAATTTGCCCTCATTTGGGGAAGCGCCGCGGTTGAATAAGGCGCCGAAACAACAGGTGCCACCGGATTTAGTGAAGCCTCCGAAGCCGAGTGATGATATTTGGCAGTTGCCGACTGTGATTTTTAAAGATGGTGCATCTAAAAATGCTTCAGAAGATAAGACTTTTTGGCTCCCAACTGATATTTACAAAGAGCTTACGTCTCAGAAAGTGATTAATGGAGATGGCTATTTTAATGCAAGTAGCCCTAAAAACGAAAGCCCTTGGGACAAATTTTTGGCAAAATTGCGTAGATTTATCCAAAGGTTGTTAGAGCTATCTCAACAAGGCAAGCAAGCTGTTCTAGAATTTTTAGGCGCACTTCTTTACTACTATCTCAAGAATAATGGGGCTTTACTTCAACCTTTCACTGACCTTCTGATACCAGGAGGAGCACAAGCACGAGACAAACTGGAAAAACTCTTACAAAAGAGTAAAGCAGCTCAGTTAGGAAGAGGTGCTGCTGATTTAATCGGAATTTTGCAAGGAATAGCGGAAATTTTGTTGGGAACTGGTGGTAGTATTGGAGGTGGTTTAACTGGAAACCCCGCACTGGTTGCTGCAGGATTGGGAGCGCTAGCACATGGGATCAGCTTAGTGGGAGTTAGCGCTCAGGATCTATCTAATCTGATTGTTCAGGTTCTTCAAAGTAATTCCGGTCATAATCCTTGGGATGATGTTCCAGAAGGGGACTTGGAAGAATTTTTGAATCCAGCGTATGAGTATATCGATACTCGTTCATGGCATCAAGGTGGTTCCACTACAGCAGAAAATTCTGTAAAAAACCATTTTAGGGATCATGGTACGGAAGTAGAGGCAGCGAATGTGCAGGAATATATTGACCTAGCAGAGAAGTTTAAACAAGTAGTTCTGAATAATAATAGAACCGAAATACGCCGAATAAGTGGAGCTACCTCAAATGTTTCTAGGTACGAACTGGGAGATAGATACATAGATTTAGTAGATTTAGGTCAAGGAGAATATGGTATAATATTTTTTGGAAAAGTTTGGCCTCGCCGCTGATTGAATCAAGTGTTAAGAGAATAAAGAGGGTTGTTGAAATATGGCGCTAGAACATAGATTTTTCTGCTTAAGAGAAGGAGAAGTGAGTTATGCAGAGTACATGAAATACTTCAAAATTAAGTTTGAAGTCAGTATCCACGATGATGTAATGCGCTACATGAATGATACCCTAATGTGGATACCATGTACTCATCTTTCAGTTAGACATAGAAGGAAGGCTCACGGATTAATGCTTTACGGTGATACAATTATTAATCAAGAAGGTGTTGAAATGTTTTATCATGTGATCGAGTCATGGTATCGCTTATTTTCAAAAGCTCCTGAGAAATTTCAGCTTGATGGAGGAATAATTATAGAAGCTGACAGAACGGTTTCTAGTCCACCAAAAGTTCACACTATCGAAGTTGAGCGAGACTTGCTCCTTGAAAAGCTTCGGATTTTACTCAATTATGCTAATCAGGTAATTGAGGGTGAATTCTTTATTTTGCATTTGGGTATTTGATGATAAAAATCTCAGTAAATCTCGATGAGTTATTGGATGTTTATTCAGAACCAAATAGTAAAGTAACTCTAACAGCAGTTACGATTGGAGAAGTTTGGTCTGGCCGCTGATTGAATTAAGTGTTAAGAGAATAAATAGGGTTGTTGAAATATGGCGCTAGAACATAGATTTTTTTGCTTAAGAGAAGGAGAAGTCAGTTATGCAAAGTGCATGAATTATTATGAAAAGGAGTTTGAAGTTAGTATCCACGATGACATAATGCGGTACATGAATGATACCTTAATGTGGATACCGTGTACTCATCTTTCACTTCCCTATAAAAAGAAAACAAAGGGATTATCGCTTTACGGTATTACAATTATTCACCAAGAAGATGGGGAAATGTTTTATCACGTAATCGATTCATGGTATCGCTTATTTTCAAAAGCTCCTGAGAGATTTCAGCTTGATGGGGGGATAATTATAAAAAATGACAGAAAGGTTTCAACTCCACCCAAAGTTTACACTATCGAAGTTGAGCGAGACTTGCTCCTTGAAAAACTGCGGATTTTGCTCAATTATGCTAATCAGGTAATTGAGGGTGAATTCTTTATTTTGCATTTGGGTATTTGATGATAAAAACCTCAGTAAATCTCGATGAGTTATTGGATGTTTATTCAGAACCAAATAGTAAAGTAACTCTAACAGCAGTTACGATGACGGCAAGTCAAAAAATACCAGCAACAGAGACACATATACCGTCAATCAGTCTCTGGAAACTTCGGGCAGCAACGGCCCATCATATTGGCAAAACAATCGAGGTAATAATTACTCGGTAACTCAGACCAATGATACCCAAAACTACACAAACGGGCCGTCAACTAGCAGCCACAATCGAGATACTTATTCTGTCAGCAAGTCGAACTCTTCGAGCAGCAACAGTTCGGGTAAAGTTAGTTCTAATTCCGAGCAAGAAAATTATTCAGAAAATCATGCTCAGTGGGAGAGCGAGTATAAGGCTGATACTTATACTACTCAAAGCAACAGCGACGAATCGACTATAACCGCTAGCAAAAGTAACAGCAGCACCTCGGGCAACAATTCCACCTCATCTAACAGTAGCGACACCTCAACCACGAGAAATTCACAGACAGTTACAACTTATAAAGATGGCCAAAAAACAGAAAATGGCAGTTCGAGTTACGAGAAATGGTCGAGCGAAAGCACTTACGATAGTAACGGCGTAGCTAGTTCGGTGTCCAAGTATTCTAGCTGGAGTGAGAGTTACAGCAAGTCTTACTTTAAGGGAGGTTACAGTTGGACGGAGACTGTGAGCGGTTACGACTCGGAATCGGTGACGAAAGGGGGTGTCTCGACGAGTAATGGCAGCAGTTGGAGTTGGACTCGCAGCGGGACAGTATGGGATGATGGAAGGAATAGTTGGAGTGAAAGTTGGTCGAAGTCTAGTTGGGAAGATGGCAAGTATGCGCCGAGTGAATCGGAGGTAACGAGGGGGTCATTTGACCCAGAAGGAACACAGACCCAGACGAATAATTTGCCGGAATTTGGGGAAGCGCCGCGGTTGAATAAGGCGCCGAAACAAGATGTGCCACCGGATTTGATGAAGCCTCCGAAGCCGATTGATGATATTTGGCAGTTGCCGACTGTGATTTTTAAAGATGCTGCATCTAAAAATGCTTCTGAAGACAAGACTTTCTGGCTGCCAACTGATATTTACAAAGAGCTTAAGTCTCAGAAGGTGATTAATGGAGATGGCTATCTTAATGCAAGTAGCCCTAGTACGATTAGCAGATTTGAGGCTATATGGAGATCAGCACTATCCATACTGCGGGTATTTTATGGTGAGGATGCTGATAAATTGATTCAGCCTGGTGTACTACAGGTGACTGACAGTAAAGGCATTCTGGATGCAATGGATAGAGCAAATAATTGGCCATCAGGAAAAGCTAAACAGCAATACGGCAATTTGTATGGTCTCGTAACTAATGGTAGGCTATTCATCAATTCTGATTTGAATACAGACGATATGACGATACTAAAAACAATGGTTCATGAAATGTTGCACATCAATCAACATCGAAATTTAACTACTACATTGGGCCCAAATCTTATGGAAGGTCTTACTCAACGTCTTGCTATGCAAGCAGTCCGGGCTTCGGGACGCCCTTGGGATGATGCAGGAGGGTATAAAGATCAAGTAAGAGTAGTTGTTAGTCTAGAGCGGTTGCTTGGCTCGCGGACACTAAAGGAAGTCTACTTCAACAATCCCGGCTTGCTTGCTACAGAATTCGATCGAGCTGCTGGGTTTAAGTTATTTGATACTTTTCTACAACTTATAGAGCAACGGAAATTTGATGAAGCAATTCGTTTAATACCGTTTTAATTGAGCATTTTTCACTCCAGATAGATCACCTGAAGCAGTGGCAGCTAAAATTTGACAACAAAGGAGCAGATCGGAATATGGGATCGTTATACAAAGACAACAATAGCCATTACACAGAGATAATTTTTAAAACATTTTTAATAAACGAGAGTCATAGTTTTTTCCAAGCAGCTAAATATCATATTTGGAAGTTAGGTCTAACACTGATAATGGTATCAATTTGTGCGTGCCAATCAACTCAATCAACTGAATTGGAGACAAAGCCAGTAAAAGCTAATGAATTGGAAATGAGGCCAATAGAAGCTATCCCAGAGGTTGCACATCCTCAGAATCCATGCCCTATTCCTCAAATCCCAGTCGATAACCAAGCTCTGACTAACTTACATACAACTTCTCAAGTAGAGCTGGAAATACGAGATATCCAACAAAAGTCTTTTGACTTAGCAGTAGAAACAGCTCAGAGTACGGGCAGAAGAGATGAGCGACTTGCGAGCGCGAGTATAATGTATCAACGCCTGACAGAGCTTCATCCTCTAATTTCGTGTGAAGCGAGCAAGCAGACATTAGCAATTATTTGGTCAGATGCTCGCCTAGATATTGGGTATGTCCTCTCAGATGGAAAAGAGCTGGCTCGTCCTGGTTTGTATGTCTACGTACAAGCACTCAGACAAAAAAATATAGAAAATAAAGAGACCCCGTAAGAACTTAAGTGGATATCTTTTTTCCTCAAACTTTATCTAAATTAATGAGAATTAGTGAGCGATCGTACTTTTTGAGATTGCGACTCGTACATAGGGTCAAATTCCCTTTGAGTAGATCGCCAGTTTTGAGGTAATTTTCTGTTTCGGGCAATCAAAACTCTACAATAAAATTATCAAACATCAGTCAGCGAGTCAAATTATTCCAGCAGCAACAGTGCGGGGAAACCCAGTTCCAAAAACGCAACTGAAAACTATTAGGAAAATCAACTGCAGTGGGAGAGCGAGTATAAGGCTGATACTTATACTACTCAAAGTACCAGCGAGGAATCGACAATAACCGCTAGCAAAAGTAACAGCAGCACCTCGGGCAACAATTCCACTTCATCTAGCAGTAGCGACACCTCAACCACGAGAAATTCACAGACAGTTACAACTTATAAAGATGGCCAAAGAACAGAAAATCGTAGTTCTAGTTACGAGAAATGGTCGAGTGAAAGCAGTTACGATAGTAACGGCGTAGCTAGTTCGGTGTCCAAGTATTCTAGCTGGAGTGAGAGTTACAGCAAGTCTTATTTTAAGGGAGGTTACAGTTGGACGGAAACTGTGAGCGGTTACGACTATGAATCGGTGACTAAAAGAGATGTCTCGACGAGTAATGGTAGCAGTTGGAGTTGGACTCGCAGTGGGACTGAGTATGATGATGGTCCCAATAGTTGGAGTGAAAGTTGGTCGAAGTCTAGTTGGAAAGATGGGGAGTATTTGCCGGGTGAATATGAGGTGACGGGGGGGTCATTTCACCCGGAAGGGACGGGGACGCATACGAATAATTTGCCGGAATTTGGGGAAGCGCCGCGGTTGAATAAGGCGCCGAAGGGGGAGGTGCCGATTGACCTTCAGAAGCCTCCGAAGCCAAGTGATGATATTTGGACACCACCGCTTCGTACTGTTACTCCTCCACGAGAAATAGAGAATGCTCCAGATAATTGGTTCGCCGGTGCTGGGGGTATTGGTGGACAACCTGATGTCAGTAACATGACGTTTATTCAGAAGTTAAAGGCTGCTATTCAACTGGTACCGGGGTTACTTGTGGGAGATGCTAAAGCTGCTTTTCAGCAACTCGTGGATGACCCACAATTCTTGGCTGCATTAATTGCTGTAGGGCTTGCTTTTGCAGCTTTGCAAGCTATACCAGGTGTAGGTCAAGCGATTGATGCTATGCTGATTCTACTCTGTGGTTTTTCCGCAGGATACAGCTTAGGTAGCTTCTTCTTCAAAGCATGGCAAGCGAAAGATGAACAAGGGTTACGTGCTGCTGCTAATGACTTCAATAATGTCCTTAAGGAAGTAGGAGTCCTTACGGTAATTTGGACGCTTAAACTCGCAGCTCGTTTATTGCGTTCATTACGAGGAGGTACTACAGCTATGCAGGTTCTAAAATTCCCACTCGATCTAAACGCCCCTCCTGGTATTATTTTGGAATCCGCACAGCCAACCCTTTTAGATAGTAAGTTCCAGCAGGTTCCTGGACTGATTCAATCAATGGTCAACGGAGAAGCTATTCCTCCTATCGCTGGTTTCAGGCAAGGAAACCGTTATATTATCTCAGAGGGAAATCATAGAATGGCTGCTGCCCTCAAGTTGTATGAAGAAACTGGCAATCCACAATATGTACAGCGTTTACTAGAACAGGGGAGATGGACTGAATTCTCTCCGGAATACGTAAACAAAACTTATAGAATGACGAAGTAGACCACGCAATACTGTGTAAAAATATGCGGATTTCATTTGACCTTGATGACACTCTAATTTGCGCTCGGAAAGAAGCCCCGTGGGAACCCAATCGAGTACCATTTTTCCTCAAACCTTGGATTAACGAACCATTGCGACTGGGAACACGCGCATTGATGCAGGAATTGAAAACATGGGGACACGAAATATGGATTTATACAACTTCCTACCGTTCCCCTTGCTCTGTACGCCTGTGGTTGCGTTGCTACGGCATTCAAGTAGCAGGGGTCATCAATCAAAATATCCATAGAGCTCATCTGCATCGCTATCCAGGCGATTCCTTGCCCAGCAAAAATCCGCGAGCGTTTGGTATTGACTTGCATGTGGATGATTCTGAAGGGGTAAAATTAGAGGGTAAAAAGTATGGTTTTAAGGTGGTTGTGATTTCCCCAGAAGATTGCAATTGGACTCTGACAGTTCTGGAAGCAGTTGCACGTCGGTAAAAAATCGGAACGAAAGCGATCGCAACTCCTAAATTAATCTTTACGTAGCAATAATGCGATTAATTTACCGTATTTGCCAGCGCGATCGATGTGGAGTGAGAGTTACAGCAAGTCTTATTTTAAGGGAGGTTACAGTTGGACGGAAACTGTCAGCGGTTACGACTATGAATCGGTGACTAAAAGAGATGTCTCGACGAGTAGTGGCAGCAGTTGGAGTTGGACTCGGAGCGGGACAGTATGGGATGATGGTCGAAATGATTGGAGTGAAAGTTGGTCGAAATATAGTTGGAAGGATGGGGAGTATGCGCCGGGTGAATCGGAGGTAACGAGGGGGTCATTTGACCCAGAAGGAACACAGACCCAGACGAATAATTTGCCGGAATTTGAGGAAGCGCCGCGGTTGAATAAGGCGCCGAAACAACAGGTGCCACCGGATTTACAGAAGCCTCCGAAGCCGAGTGATGATATTTGGCAATTACCGACTGTGATTTTTAAGGAGCCTCAGTTTAAAGATGTCTTTGGTAGTAGTGGCTCTGATTCTGCTTCGGGTGGAAGTGGGAATGATGATGTAGCCAATAATCCGTCTGGTGGAGGTAATCCGTATGACGACGATCCATGCTATAAACTTTTACAGGAAATTGTAGCTCTTGGTAAAGAGTTGAAAAAACGCTACGACGATTTGCGTTTAGACGATCAGGATCTTTATAATCGGCGTCGTGAAATTACCGATCCTCCCGTCCCGCGAATTCCTCCCTTATCGGGTCGTCGGACTACTGTGACTAGCGATCCCGGTTCTTGGGACGGACACAAAGACAAATACATAAAAGATCAAAAAAGGTTAGAAGCATTGATCAAGGAGTTTCAAGACAATAAGGATTGTGATGATGACAACGATCCGTTTAATTACAACCTGGAGAAGCAGTATATTGAAGCACAGCACTATTCAGAACAACCACCTCCTGAACAGCCCGATCGCAGAAACCCCAGTAGCTTGCTGGCACGGGCAATTGAGCTTGGCGCAGAGGTAATAGACGGTATGTTATGGGTAGGAGCGACGGTAGGAGGAGCTGTTCTGATCGGATTATAAATAATTGCAAAGCTTCTGGGGTTAGAGTTACGTTTTAAGCCGTGACAAACACTATCATTTATGACAAAACAAAACTGTTTGGAACTTAAATTATCTTGGAAAGATAGGGAAAGCAGGGATTACTTGAAAGCTTTATCTTTACCAACTCTACCGTGGGCTGCTCCTTTCCTACCGCTGCTGGGATTGCCAAATGCTCTATTAGAGCAACCGTCCATCTGGGAGTCCATTTATACCCAGGCTTTTATTGAGCATCAGACTCGCTATCGCCTGAGAGATTGGACAGGCACACACGGGGAGCGAGGCGAACTGGTACGGCAGGTAGTCACGAAGGCGTTGTCGCTGCTAGCACAGCAGATGGGACGGAATGTGGCAATTGATTTAGAGAAATGGGCCAGGTTTCACGTATGCTGTCCTGAAGCCGACAGAGCGATGAGAGAGTGGGAAAAAACTCTTAGGGGTGCCTATCTTTCGCCAAATTCCCGTCGATATCATCGAAAAGTTCCTCCACCCGCCGTCTTAGTACCAATATTGCCTCTTATTGCTGAACTGGTAAATTTCGATCGCAGAAAGGAGATCGACCAGCATTTGATGCGCGTCGCCCCGCCCCCGGACTACGAGCAGATCCCCGAAGAATATATGGAACATTGTTTTGAAGCAACGATCCTATCTGGGGTAATCGATCGAGCGCTGACGCTGAAAGCTTTGCAAACAATTGCCTCTAGACTCAATGACACGGAACGTTCCGAAGTGGTAACGTGGGCGCAGGCTCAAGCTCGGATTCTGTATAGAGGTGGTAACCCAGAAAATCTGTGTGGAGATAAGTATTTGCAAGTTGAACTACCCTGTTTTGATGTTCCATCATTACTTGACTTTTCTACTTTAGATGAGAGTGCAATTGACGGAAGCCACCACTCCTGATAAGACGGTAGATTAACGATCGCACATCGCCCGTACAATTTCCTTTGAGTCGATCGTCCGTTTTTAGGTGATTTTCTATTTCGGGCGATCGGCGATTGATTCTGCGGGCGATCAAACTTTTGTATGACGGGCGATTGACTGCGATCGCCCCAGACGACCCCAATTTCGATATAGATAAAAAATTTAGTGATTTTGAATACAATTTCCCACTCAACAGTCGATCAAACTCCTCAATTTTCGATGGGGATCTAAAATTCACCTAAAGTTCGACGCCCGATCGCAAAACCCTTCCTAAGATAGAACTTGGGGGACGATCGACCTAAAAGCCGATTCAGGGGCAAACGCCTTGCACCTGAAAATCCCCAACTAGCAAGCCGCAAGACAGGGAGGACATCAAAATCATGGTAAACGCGCCGACAGGGGAAACCCGCCTGGGCCCGATAGATCAGGTACAATCCTTAGACCGCGATTGCACAACCCTATCTCGTCACGTACTCCAGCAACTTCACAGCTTTTCAGCAGATGCTCAGGATCTCAGTGCCCTGATGAATCGCATCGGGCTGGCGGCTAAGCTGATCGCGAGGCGGCTCAGCAGAGCCGGGTTAATGGAAGATGCTTTAGGCTTTACAGGGGCTACGAACGTGCAGGGAGAATCCGTCAAAAAGATGGATATCTATGCGAATGAAGTGTTTATCTCGGTCTTCCAGCAAAGCGGACTTGTCTGCCGTTTGGCTTCCGAGGAAATGGAAAAACCCTACTACATTCCCGAAAATTGTCCGATCGGGCGTTACAGTCTGCTCTACGACCCCATAGACGGTTCTTCCAATCTTGACATCAATCTCAATGTAGGCTCCATATTCAGCATCCGCAAGCAAGAGGGGGACGATGCAGATGGCTCTGCTTCCGACTTGCTGCAACACGGACGCAAACAAATCGCGGCTGGCTACGTGCTCTACGGCCCTAGTACCATGCTGGTTTATTCGATCGGTCAGGGTGTTCATTCCTTTACCCTCGACCCCAGTTTGGGCGAGTTTATTCTAGCTAACGAAAACATTAAGGTTCCCGATCGCGGCCCGATTTACAGCGTTAATGAAGGCAACTTCTGGCAGTGGGAGGAATCTTTGAGGGACTACATTCGCTACGTACACCGCAGCGAAGGCTACACCGCCCGGTACGGCGGGGCTTTGGTGGGAGATTTCCACCGGATTTTATTCCAGGGAGGCGTGTTTTTGTACCCCGGAACGGTCAAACAACCGGAGGGCAAATTGCGTTTGCTCTACGAATCGGCTCCTTTGGCGTTTTTGATGGAGCAAGCCGGCGGGCGCGCCAGTACGGGGACTCAAGATATCTTAGACGTTGTGCCGACCAAACTGCACGAGCGATCGCCCTTGATTGTCGGCAGTAAAGAAAATGTAGCGATGGTGGAGTCTTTTATTCAAGATCGATCGCGCAATCCTAGAACAGTCCAAGGGTGAAGGAAGTTCGGCAACGGATTGTGTAACGGATGTAACGGATGTAACGGATGTAACGGATGTCAGGAAGAAGGAAGAGGGTTTTAACTTATAACTTTCGACTCCCAATTACCAATTCCCCATTGCCAATTTTCAATTACCACTTTTCAATTTTCAATTTCCAATTTCCAAGTCCCAATAAACAGCTATCAAATTGTAGGAGTTACAGTAATGACAACAACGCCAACGAATCACCTGTTAGAAATCAAAGAAATTGGCCAAAGTATCTGGATGGACAATTTGACTCGCGATCTGATCGAGTCCGGCGAACTAAAACAGATGATTGAAAGTCGGGGACTGCGCGGGATTACATCTAATCCGGCTATTTTTGAGAAAGCGATCGCGGGTAATGTGATTTACGACGCGGATATCGAAGCGGGCATCCGGGCGGGTAAATCTGTCATGGAGATTTACGAATCTCTGGTATTTGAAGATATCCGCAACGCTTGCGACATCTTTGCCCCAGTTTACGCAGAGTCGAAGGGTTTGGACGGCTACATTAGCATTGAAGTGCCACCGACGATCGCCAACGATACAGAAAGCACGATTAGCGAAGCCATACGCTATTACCAAGCCCTCGGCAAAGAAAACGTGATGATTAAGATTCCGGGAACCGCTGAAGGTTTGCCCGCAGTCGAGCGAGTCATCAGCGAAGGCATTAACGTTAACGTGACTTTACTGTTCTCGGTTGACAGCTACGTCGAAACCTTCTGGGCTTACATTCGTGGTTTGGAAGCGCGGGTGGCTAAAGGTTTGGATGTGAGCAATATTGCTTCTGTTGCCAGTTTCTTCTTGAGCCGGATCGACATCAATGTCGATGGCAAGATTGACGAGAAACTCAAAAATGTCACAGATATTTCCACAAAAGCTAAACTGGAAGCGGTGAAAGGGAAAGTTGCGATCGCCAATGCGAAGATAGCTTACCAGAAGTATAAAGAGATCGTAGCGAGCGATCGCTGGCAAGCTTTAGCGGCCAAGGGAGCCAAAGTGCAGCGCTTACTGTGGGCTTCCACCAGCACCAAAAACCCCAACTACAGCGATGTCATGTACGTCGATGAACTAATCGGCCCCGACACCGTTAACACTTTGCCGCCGAACACCGTTGAAGCTTGTTTCGATCACTGCGATGTCGCACCCCGGATTGAGAACAACGTTGCAGAAGCTTACACGCTGATCGAAAGTCTCAAAGATCCCGACATTGACATCAACTTGGACCAAGTGATGGCAGACTTGCTCTTGGACGGGATTGATAAATTCGTCACCCCGTTCCAATCCCTGATGGATTCCTTGCAAGAGAAAGTGCAGAAGTTGTCACCCGTCGCTTAGGCAGATATCTGTATCCTTGAAGGCAGAAGCATTTAGGAGTCGGAATAGATAATTGTTTTGGCTCTTGAGTGCTGAGTTTTAAATCCTCTCTAGGAAAAATGTGCGCAATTGCGCACATTTTTCCTAGAAAAAAAAATCTAGTCCGTCCTCTAGCACGACTCTCGCCAGAACTCCAACTCCAATTCTCCATCTCCCACCGCTGAGGAATTGCTATGCAAAGTACCAATACCCTACTAGAGAGCGAGTATGCAACCGACCAACTTGATGTCGCCGAACGGGCGAGGCTTCAAGAACTGGAATTGATCGTAGAACAAGGACTTAAGACTTTTTACGAAGTCGGCAAAGCCCTTAACGAAATTCTGGTACAGAAACTGTACCGGGAAACCCACAAGACCTTTGAGACTTATTGTTTAGAAAAGTGGAACATAGCCAGACGGACAGCCTATCAATTTATTGAGGCAGCCTTAGTGATGGAAAATTTGTGCGCAATTGCGCACATTTTGCCTAGAAAGGAAAATCAAGTTCGTCCTTTGACCAAACTCTCCCCAGAATTACAAATCCAAATCTGGCAAGAGGCGGTAGAGTCATCACCCAACGGCATTCCAACTGGTGCAGCCGTTAAGCGCTTGGTTGAGGAACGATTTCCTTCAGACGGAAGCGGGAGAACTCATAAAGATGGTGCTTCAGAATTGGAGAAGTTGCGATCGGACAATCAGCGGCTCAGAGAGCAAATCCGACAGCAAAACAGAGACAGGGATCGTCGCGCTGCTGCTGTGGCTTTGGAAATGGAGCAACTTCGAGCCGAAAACAGGCAGTTGAAAGCTGAACTGCGACAGCGCGATCGAGATTGGGAAGTGCGACTGGCTGCTGAGAGGATAAAAATCCGGGAGGAAGTCAGGGCCGAAATGAAAGCTGAGTATGAAGGGCAAATTAACTCTCTCACCCAGCAACTAGCAGAAATGACCGCAAACTATCATGGTGTATTAGCAAGACTAACAGCTCTAGAAAAAGGAAAATAAATGGTAACGCTACTTGAAAACCCACTGCGCGTCGGTTTGCGAAAAGAACGAGTGCCGGAACCACAAATTCTGGTAATCTTCGGAGCTTCTGGGGATCTGACCCAGCGCAAACTGGTACCTGCAATTTATCAGATGAAGCGCGATCGACGCTTGCCACCGGAAACTACAGTCGTGGGAGTAGCCCGACGCCCTTGGAGTCACGATTACTTCCGCGAGCAAATGCGGGAAGGCATTGAAGAATTTGGCGGCGGCATTGGCAATGAAGAATTTTGGCAAGATTTCGCTAAAGGTTTGTACTACTGTCCGGGCGACATTGACAACCCGGAAAGCTATGAAAAACTCAAAGCTTTCTTAGCGGAACTCGACGAAGAAAGGAGAACTCGCGGCAATCACATATTTTATCTGTCGGTTTCCCCGAACTTTTTCCCAGAAGCAATTAGGCAACTGGGCGCGGCTCAAATGCTGGCCGATCCAGTAAAAAACCGCTTGGTAATTGAAAAACCCTTCGGCCGCGACTTGAGTTCGGCAAAAGCTCTCAACCGAGTCGTGCAGAAGGTTTGCCAAGAACAGCAAGTTTACCGGATAGACCACTATTTGGGTAAAGAAACTGTTCAGAATTTAATGGTGTTCCGGTTTGCTAACGCGATTTTTGAACCGCTGTGGAATCGGCAATTTGTCGATCACGTACAAATTACAGTTGCAGAAACAGTAGGGGTAGAAGACCGGGCGGGTTACTACGAATCCTCTGGGGCGTTGCGGGATATGCTGCAAAACCACTTGATGCAGATTTTCTGTCTGACGGCGATGGAACCGCCGAACTCGCTCGACGCTGACAGCATCCGCACCGAAAAGATGAAAGTTCTGCAAGCAACTCGCTTGGCAGATTTGCATAACTTGGAGTTCTCAGCGATTCGGGGTCAATATTCCGCAGGTTGGATGAAGGGCAAACCCGTGCCGGGATATCACGATGAACCGGGGGTTGCTCCCAACTCGACAACGCCAACTTTTGTGGCGATGAAGTTTATGATTGACAACTGGCGCTGGCAGGGAGTGCCTTTCTACCTGCGAACCGGCAAACGGTTGCCGAAAAAAGTTAGCGAAATTGCGATTCAGTTCCGCGAAGTTCCGCTGCTAATCTTTCAGTCTGCGGCCCAACAAACTACTCCTAACGTTTTGACTATGCGCGTGCATCCGAACGAGGGGATTTCGCTGAGGTTCGAGGCGAAAATGCCGGGGCCGGATTTGCGGACGCGGACGGTGGATATGGATTTCAGTTACGGTTCTTCTTTTGGGGTGACATCTTCGGATGCTTACGATCGCCTGTTAATTGACTGTATGCTGGGCGACCAAACTTTGTTTACCCGTTCTGATGAAGTGGAAGAAGCTTGGCGGGTGGTAACGCCGGCGCTGATGGATTGGGAATCCTCCACCGACCCAGATTTGGTTCCTAAATACGAAGCGGGTACTTGGGAACCTGCGGAAGCAGAACTGCTAATTAACAGAGACGGTCGCAAGTGGCGAAGACTTTAAGAGTCAGTCGATTTTAGATTTTAGATTTTAGATTTTAGATTTACTGCACAGATGAATCTGAGAGCTTAAACTAGGGTCTAAAATTTTGGGATCTCCAGGACTACTGAACTAATGACCAATCACTGATGACTAAAAACTTAGAAAGGAGAAAAGATTTATGACGATGACACCGATGAAAGCTCCGCCTCTGGTTTCGCTACAAAGTCCTAAAGATGTGTCGATCGACCAAATAGAGGCCGAATTGAGTCAAATTTGGGAAAGTTACAGAGAATCGGGGTCGAAGGGCGATTTTCCGATCGCTACTAGGGCAACAACGTTTACTTTTGTAGTCTACGAACCGGAAGAAACTCAGCAGTTATTGGCGGATCTGGGGTTTTACGACGGGCCAGTGGACGGTATTACCGGGCCGATGACGGCATCTAGCATCAGGGCGGCTCAAAAAGCTTACGGGCTGCCGAGAACTGGCAAACCTAACGCTGAATTGCTGGCGACTTTGCGGGAAGAAGTGGCTCGCAAAAATTCCACAGGCGAGGAGATGGGATCGAGTGGTTTGGGTTCCGGGGGTTCGGGCGTGGCTGACGCGATCGTGGCTGCCAATCCCTGCCGGATTATTGCTCTGTGTCCGACGGCGGGGGAAGATACGGGCGTACAGGCTCAAGTGGCTGCTTATTGTCCGGTTCACAAGCGCACCACTGGCAATCTGATCTGCTGCGAGTATATTACGCTCCGGGGTACGGAAGCTGCTTTGGAACGGGTGAGCGGCATCGTGACGGCGTTGACTATCGCTGATTTGCCGACGCTGCTGTGGTGGAAAGCGAATCCCGATGCCGATCGAGGTTTGTTCCAGCGGCTGGCGGCAGTTAGCAGTTCTGTGATTGTTGACTCTAGCAGCTTTGCTGAGTGTGAAGCCGAATTGCTGTTGATGCAAAGTCTGATCGAGGAG
This sequence comes from Microcoleus sp. D3_18a_C4, assembly GCF_036702415.1. NCBI lineage: Bacteria > Bacillati > Cyanobacteriota > Cyanophyceae > Oscillatoriales > Microcoleaceae > Microcoleus > Microcoleus sp. D3_18a_C4. Next base: position 99,620 of record NZ_JAUBTI010000001.1, read on the forward strand.
GGAATTCCGATCGCGGATCTTAATTGGCGTCGGCTAGCGGCGTGGCAGGAGTTGGCTGCTGAGGCTTTTGACGCCCCAGAACGTCGGGCTGCGATTCGGGAAATTGATCGGGTGACGATCGATTACGAACAGGACAATTCTACGCAAGCGCTGATGTATTTGGGTTGGCTGGCGAGTCGGCTTCAGTGGCGTCCGGTTGCTTTCAAACAGGAAGAGGGCGATTACCAAATCAAGCGAATTAAATTCGCCGGGCCCGACGAACGGGTTGTCGAAGCCGAGTTGGCTGCTATTCCTACTGCTGATACGGGCGATGTCGCGGGCGATTTGATTGCTGTGCGTTTGAATTCTACAAACGAAAAGGCTGACTGCGGTACAGTTCTGTGTTCGGAAGCGGGCGGCTGTATGCGGATGGAAACAAAGGGCGGCGCTCAAACCGATCGGTTTAACCAGGTGAGTCCTCTGTTCGATCAGGTGACGGAACAGTTGCTGGGCCAGCACTTGCAGAGTTGGGGCCGAGATGTGCTTTACGAAGAAAGTTTGGCAGTGACGGCTCAAATGCTGAAGTTGGCTAAGGGGTAAAAAGAAGTTCGGCAACGGATGGTGTAACGGATGTAACGGATGTAACGGATGGATGGAATCAGGAGAAAGGAGAAAAAAATAAGCTAGACGGATTGAGTTAATATTCAGTGGGGCAGGCAATGTCTGCCCTACTTTTATTCTTCTCTTTTCTTCCTTCGCGCTCTTGGCGTCTTCGCGGTTCGTTAAATAGTTATTATTTGAGCGGTTCGAGAGCAATACTCATAACTTTATCAACTGTCTATTTTTATGAGGAAAGATTGCATAAATCTTTGATTGATACAGACACCGCAGATGCAAGGCAGATTAACACAGATTAACGCAGATTATTTCCTGATTGGAAAGCGACTTTGGCAATCTTATCTATTATTTATTTTAACTAACTAGAACTATGAGTTTAGTAATTGCTGGCGAACGCAGCGGGGCGGGAAAAACTACTGTAACGATCGCCCTTTTAGCTTATTTAATCCGTCGCGGCTTGAATGTTCAATCTTTTAAGGTAGGCCCGGATTACATTGACCCGATGTTTCATGCTTTTGTCACTGGTCGCCCCTGTCGGAATTTAGACCCGGTATTAACGTCTGAATCTTATGTGAAAAAGTGTTTTTCTCGTCAGATTCCAGATGTCGATTATGCCTTAGTTGAAGGGGTAATGGGTTTATTTGATGGAGTGAGTCGAAGGAATCAGGAATCACGAAGCCACGACACGGATTTTGAGACGGATACACGGATTAATTATCGAAAAGAAGAAGGTAATTATGATTTTTCCTTTGCTTCTACGGCTCATGTTGCTTATTTGCTGAATTTGCCGGTATTGTTTGTGATAGATTGCAGCAGGCTCTCTGGTTCTGTGGCTGCGATCGCCCACGGTTTTCGTTCTTTTAACCCTGACCTTAAATTTGCCGGTGTGGTGCTGAATCGGGTGGCGAGCGATCGACATTTGGAACTGCTTCAAGATGCTCTAAAACCGCTCAATTTACCTATTTTGGGCGTTTTGCGTAGGGATGAGGCTGTTACTATTCCCGATCGACATTTGGGTTTGATTCCTGCTGAGGAGTTGCCGAATCTTCATGCTGCGATCGATAAGTTGGCTGATTTGGCTGCTGTTAGTTTTGACTGGGAGCAACTTTTGCCTTTGTTGGCTGCAACTCGAAATGGGGGGGGTGAGGGGTCTGAGCAACTTTCGGGTAGGCACAGTCTCCCTTCGGGAATTATAACTCAAAAAAATGATGTTGTCAACTGTTTGGGAAAACAATTTGGAGTGAGGATTGCGGTTGCGCGCGATCGGGCTTTTAATTTTTACTATCAGGACAATCTTGATTTGTTGGAAGAGTTGGGTGCCCAGTTGGTATTTTGGAGTCCCCTTGATGACTCGGTTTTTCCTGACAATGTGCAAGGCTTATATTTTGGTGGTGGTTTTCCTGAAGTGTTTGCTCAAAAATTGAGCGGTAATGTTTTAATTCGGGATGCGGTAAGAAGTGCTATTTTTGCGGGAATGCCAACTTATGCGGAGTGCGGCGGTTTGATGTATTTGTGCGATTCTATTGTAGACTTCGATGGCAATTCTTGGCCTGGGGTGGGAGTGTTGAAAACTGCTGCTGCGATGGGAAAGCGTTTGACGCTGGGATACCGAGAAGCTGTTGCGGTGAGGGATAGTTCGGTGTTAACTGCTTTTGATGAGGTTTGGGGACATGAGTTTCATCGATCGCATTTAACTGTTGAACCGAGTAATCCAGTTTATCACAGTTGGAGGTATGGGAAGCGGGGGGAAGTTGAGGCGGTTGCTGAAGGTTGGGGAGTTTGTCAGGTGCACGCTTCTTATTTGCATTTGCATTGGGGTGCTCGGCCTGATATTCCGGCTCGTTTTTTGCAGCAGTGTGCTGATTTTAATTGTAAGGGTGTTTTGGGCGATCGAGAAAGCGAACTAGATTTTTTTATTTAATTAACCGCAGAGGACACAGAGGACACAGAGAAGAGAAGAGAGAGGTGTTGAGGAGTTACTGTATTAGAATGTTGATGACGGATCAAGCTAGGGGTGTTGGGATTTATGAGCGAATCAATTTCGACTAAGCAGTTGTCCGCACAATGGGTGACACCGGAGAATTTTCGGAGTTACGGTCAAGTTATCTTTGCGGCTGTTGATGGCAAGTGTTTCGATGCTGAGGATGCTCAGTTAAATTTGCAAAATGGTGTTCCTAGATTTTACATTATGCGGCTCCAGAAGGAAGGCCGCAAGTTTCGCAAAATTACGCGGCACGTTGAATGTACTCAGTGTTTGGGTTCTTTGGATGGGAAGGATTGGTTGATGGCGGTTGCGCCTCCTGGGGATAGTGATAAACCGAGTTTAGATGATGTTGTTGCTTTTCGGATTCCGGGCAATTGTTTTATTAAGTTAGATGTGGGGACTTGGCACGCTGGGCCGTATTTTGATGCGGATTTTGTTGATTTTTACAATCTGGAATTGAGCGATACTAATGTGGTTGACCATTTTACTTTTGATTTTGTGAAAAATCACTATCTGGAGTTTGAGATTGTCTGATTTGGTGATTATGGTTATAGGTTGGTTTTTTGAGTAAGATTTTTTAACCGCAGAGGGCGCAGAGGACGCAGAGGAGGAGAAGGAGGGGGTTCGCAAGTGATTGGGGAATTCTTTTTGTCTCACTAGGCCCAATCGCAACTAGGAAGGATAAAGTTTACAAGTGTTAAAATAAGTGCAATTGTCATGCCTGAGCAAAAGTATAGCATTGTTCTGCGCGAATGTCGTTTGTTAGGTGCGGACGATCATCGCCCAACGGTTGATATTGCTATCGAGGATGAGCAAATAGTAGCCGTTTCGTCGCACATCTCAGAACTTGGGGAACGCGAAATCGACATTCAAGGCAAATTAGTTAGTCCTCCTTTTGTGGAGTCGCACATTCATCTCGATTCTGCTTTGACTGCGGGGGAACCGCGATGGAATCAAAGCGGCACTTTGTTCGAGGGAATTCACATCTGGGGGGAACGCAAGCAAAGTTTAACTCTGGATGATGTCAAAAAACGGGCTGTAGAAACTTTAAGGCTGCAAGCGTCTCAAGGGATTTTGTTTGTCAGGAGTCACGCTGATGTTAGCGAACCGACGCTGACAGCTTTGCAAGGACTTTTGGAAGTTCGTGAACAAGTCAAAGATTGGATGACTCTGCAAGTTGTGGCTTTTCCCCAAGACGGGATTTACGGAAGTCCAGAAAATGACAAACTTTTAGAGAAATCTCTGGATATGGGTGCGGATGCTGTGGGCGGGATTCCGCATTATGAGTTGACGCGGGAAGATGGGGTGAAGTCGGTTGAGCGAATTTTTGAACTTGCGGAAAAATACAATAGATTAATAGATGTTCACTGCGATGAAATCGATGATGAACAGTCGAGGTTTTTGGAGGTTGTAGCGGCTTGTGCGATTAGAAGCGGGGCGGGTTCGCGGGTGACTGCAAGCCACACGACTGCCTTCGGTTCTTATAACAATGCTTATGCTTTTAAGCTGATGGGAAGTTTGGCAAAATCGGGAATTAATTTTATTGCCAATCCTTTAATTAATATTACCCTGCAAGGCCGCGCTGATACTTATCCCAAACGCCGTGGGGTGACGCGAGTTAAGGAGTTGTGGCAGCAGGGATTGAATGTGAGTTTTGGCCACGACTGCGTGCAAGATCCTTGGTATAGTTTAGGTACGGGAAATATGTTGGATGTCGCTCATATGGCGGTTCATGTTTGTCAGATGACGGGAATGGCTGAGATTGCAGCTTGTTTTAATATGGTGACAGTCAACGGTGCTAAAACTCTCAATCTGGGAGATGATAATTATGGGATAGATGCGGGGAAACTTGCAAATTTGATTGTGTTGGATGCTGATGATTGTTATGATGCTATTAGGAGGCGCGCTGCAGTTCTGTATGTGATTTCGCGGGGTAAGTTGCTGGCGGAAACAGTACCAGCGAAAACAACTTTTCTCGTACTCTGAAGTCGCAACTTTTTTTAAATTGGGCGCTGTGCAAACAACAACCGTCTTCGCGATATAAAATCAAAATGGATCTAGCTTAAAAAGCAGCATTGACTAATATCATGAGAGATGATATATTTTTAGATAATTTATTCACACAAAGAAATATGAACGCTAAGTTTCAAGACCTAGAGTGCGATACAGATATTTTGATGATTGATAAAGATACTTTTACAGTTGAAAGATTTAAAGAATTAATGAGGCAGAAGCTTGCTAAAAATCTTGAAGAAAAAATACCCAATACTGGGCAATTAATGGTTTATAAGTCGCTTTTTGATTGTTCGATAGGCGGGCTAACTCTACAAGTGGATAAAGGTCAATGGATTTTTCCTCCAGAAGGCATGGCTTGCCAACTTCTAAAAATCGGTTCCCCAAGTTGGCAAAAAGGTAAGCTTAGAATAAAAGCATCTTTAAATTGTACGCCTTATCATGTGAACATCAAAATAGATTGTGAATTTTGTCCTGATGAACTTGCCGAACCGGAATCTATTCTAGATGACATCCGCCAATCTGAGGAGTATAAAAAACTCGCTAATAACAACTGACATCTGAAACTGCTAAACTATGGATCGAGGTGCTATTCCCGATGAGAGTCCGAGAAATTTGCCAGAGCAACTGCTGCTGCAAGATGCTAAGTCTGGTAATTGTAGAGCTATTCAGGGCGGGCCTGACGATATGTTAGGGGATGTTTCCAGACTGGTTGCTCTCTAGGGAGGCAATCCTGAAGATTGGTATAAGATGACTAGCATTCAGGCTGTTACAATTAACGGAGCTTCCGTACAAGTACACTGGTTTGAAAATGCAAAAATTTTGCAACAAGTTGAATTAAAGTTTAAACGACAATATCCTAAAATAGCACCTAAGAATTTATAGGTAGATAAGTTATGATTGTTCGCTGTATTGCTAATACTGGGGCAGTTCTCCCGGAAAATTATATCGATCCGGCAAGAGGTTATACTAAAAAGGTTGAATTGCCGTTGACTGTTGGCAAGGAATATGTTGTTTATGCAATCCGCTCGTCGCAGGGAATAGTTTGGTACTATATTTGTGATGATAATTACAGCTATTATCCCATACAGACTCCCGCACCGCTGTTTGAAGTAGTTGATAACCGAGTTTCTAAGTATTGGCAGTTTATGCTTGACCCGAATGGGGTGTTAAGGTTTGCTTTTGAGCAGTGGTTTACTGACCCTTATTTTTATGATAAGCTGACGGATCAGGAAGAGGCGGAGGTTGAGATTTTTGAGAAGGTTAAGGAATTGATGGATGCTGAGGATTTTGCTTTGCCTCCGCTGGATGTTGCCGTTGAGAAGTTGCGAGAAACTGTCAGTGTTTGAGTGGGAAAAGTGCGATCGCAAATTGTTTCTTTACCACCTTGACTCAAATACCTTCAAATGGTATCAAATAGGAAGCAGCAGAATTTTGTAAAAAAAAATGAACGATGAAATTAAATCTAATAATAACTATGAGACAGTCGGTGATGATGATGTTTTGTTATTCGATGAAGCTACTTTTCTGGTGCGTAGGTTTAAAAACTTAACCGCCAGCAAGTTTAGTAAGATACTTGAAACTTATGTAGTAGGATCTAATAACCAAGGTGGTAACAAGCAGATAATTGAGTGTATGAACGAGCTGCGAGTTAACGAAAAAATAATAATTTATGGATCGGAAATAAACTGGAAGTCCCCTAACGAAGGAATCGATTGTCAAGTTCTCAAAATCGGTTCTAAGGGTTGGCAAAAAGGAAAGATTAAAATCGAAGTTAAGGAAGATTTACAGTTGGGTCAAACACAGGTATGTATAAAGTTTTGTCCTGATGAACCACTAGAGCCAAAATCTCCTTTAGATGATATCAGACAATCCGAGGAATACAAAAAACTGAGCAATAATAACTGACAGCCCGATCGCGATTACAATACAATAATCGATCGCACCTATATCTGAACCTTAGATTTTCAACCGCAGATGAGGGCAGATGTACGCGGATGAACGCTGATGTTGTTTGGGATGGACTAATGATAAATATAGAAGAATATGTCGATCGCACGGCCGAACTGATAAACTTACCCTTAGACCCGGAACATCGTCCAGGCGTTGTGGTAAACTTCGAGAGAATAGCTGCGATCGCCCGACTCGTTACTGAATTCCCTTTACCTCAAGAAGTAGAAGTCGCGCCAGTGTTTGAACCTTAAATTTTTAACCGCAGATGAGGGCAGATGAACGCAGATGAACGCAGATGTTTTTTAGATAAGGCTGATGCGGTTGCTACGGCAGCGGCTGTTAAATGTGGTAGGGTTACGGCTACAGAGGCGGTAAGTGCTGCTTTGGAACGGATTGCTGTTAAGGATAAAGCTTTTAATTGCTTTACTGCCATCACTGCATCAAGCGCACTCGCAGCAGCCGAAAATATAGATAATTTGATCGCAAATAACCAAAACCCAGGCCCTTTAGCAGGCGTTCCCTTCGCTGTCAAAAACCTGTTCGATATCGCCGGAATTACCACTCTAGCTGGGTCAAAAATCAACGCTGACAATCCTCCGGCTACCCAGGACGCGGCGGTGGTCGCCCGACTAAAACAAGCCGGGGCTGTGCTCGTAGGTACTCTCAACATGGATGAGTACGCCTACGGTTTCGTCACGGAAAACAGTCACTACGGCCCGACTCGCAATCCCCGCGATACTACGCGCATCGCCGGCGGTTCCAGCGGCGGTTCCGCAGCAGCAGTCGCCGCCGGTTTTGTACCCATCACTCTCGGTTCTGATACTAACGGTTCCATCCGCGTACCGGCTGCTTTGTGCGGTGTCTTTGGGTTTAAGCCTACTTACGGCCGTTTGTCCAGGGCTGGCGCTTATTTATTTTCGGGTAGTTTGGATTGTGTGGGGCCGTTTGGGCGATCGATCGGAGATATGGCGCTGCTGTACGATATCCTGCAAGGCCCTGATTCTCGTGACCCAGTTTGCACTCAACGCCCGCCAGAACTTTGTTCGCCGCAGTTAAATCAAGGCATTGAAGGATTGCGAATTGCTGTTGCTGAGGGGTATTTCGCCACAGGGGCCGAACCGGAAGCAATGGATGCTGTAGAAATAGTTGCTAAAGCCTTGACAAATGTCTTGGATTGTGGTATTAGCACAGAAAAAACAACAAACCCCCCAAAAATAGGGGGGCTTGCAACTGTCAGCATACCGGAATCCGATCGCGCCCGGGCTGCGGCATTTATCATTACCGCCTGCGAGGGGGGAAACTTGCATTTAGATAATTTGCGATCGCGCCCTCAAGACTTCGATCCTGCCACGCGCGATCGCTTTTTAGCGGGAACCCTGATCCCTGCGACTTGGTACTTGCAAGCCCAGAGATTCAGACAGTGGTACCGCGATCGAATTCGCGAAATATTCCAACAAACAGACATCATCCTCGCACCCGCCACCCCGATAGCTGCCCCTGAAATTGGCGTCGAGAAAATGGTAATAGCCGGACAAGAAATCTTAGTGCGTCCCAATCTCGGACTGTTCACCCAACCCCTATCGTTTATTGGCTTGCCCGTTCTTTGCGTGCCCGTACAGCGGCCCGGCGCTTTGCCCTTGGGGGTACAAATTATTGGTGCTCCCTACAGCGAAGCGGTGATTCTCCGAGTCGCTGCGGTACTAGAATCGCAAGGCATTATATCTGCCGAATCAATTTAGTGCTAATAATTCTAGGGCTTGTTATTGCGGTGGAAGCGTCTCTTAGTCCTTCTGGCAATAGCTTTGCGCTTCTGCTTTTCCAACGGGGTTTCAAAGTGGCGGTGCTTTCTCATGTCGGGGAAAATACCCGCTTTAGAAACTTGTCGCTTAAACCGTCGCAGGGCTGACTCAATCCCTTCATTTTCGCCTATTACAACTTGGGTCATTATTTCTCCTTTTGTTCGGTAGATCAAGTTTTATCATATCAAGGTTTTTGGCCGCGCGACCTGTTGAAGGTCGCGCGATCGACCAAAACCCAAAAATCATACCAGAAAATTGGTTCGTAGTGAGGAATGCAAGTCCTGCTTTTTTGCGGACTGAAGTCCTCATTGACTACTGACTACTGACTACTGTCAATTGACTACTGACTACTGACCAACTGATTTTCCTGTCGCAGGTAAGCTTGAATAAACGGCTCTAATTCGCCGTTCATTACATCTGCGATGGCGGTTGTTTCCACTCCAGTACGCAAATCCTTGACCATTTGGTATGGGTGAAAAACATAATTGCGAATTTGGTTGCCCCAAGCTGCCTCTACCATGTCGCCGCGAATCTCGGCAATTTCCGAAGCCCGTTGTTCCTTAGCAACGACCAACAGTCTAGCCTTGAGTAATGCCAGAGCTTTTTCTTTATTTTGCAACTGACTGCGTTCTTCAGTGCAGCGCACGGCCAAACCGGTAGGAATGTGAACGATGCGTACAGCAGTTTCTACCTTGTTAACATTTTGCCCGCCCTTGCCACCAGCGCGGGAAGTCGTGATTTCCAAATCTTTTTCGGGAATGTCCAACTTGACGGATCGATCGAGAATGGGCATCACTTCGACGCCTGCAAAACTGGTTTGACGCTTGTCGTTAGCGTTAAAAGGCGAAATTCTGACCAAGCGGTGAGTGCCTTTTTCCGATCGCATATAACCGTAAGCGTAGCGGCCGACAATTTCCAAAGAAGCCGATTTAACACCTGCTTCCTCTCCCTCGGAAATTTCCATTAAATGTACTTTGTAACCTTGACTTTCCCCCCAGCGGGTGTACATCCGCAGCAGCATTTCGGCCCAATCTTGAGCATCTGTGCCGCCGGCCCCGGCGTTAATCGTCAAAACAGCGCCGCCTTCATCGTAGGGCCCAGATAGTAATTGTTGCAGTTCCCACTGGTCGAGTTCGCGGGTTAACTGAGAAAGACTCGATGAGGCTTCTTGGAACAGGGACTCGTCGGCTTCTAACTCCAGCAGTTCTAAAATCGCTTTAGCATCTTCCAAGCTCGTTTGCCAGCCGCGATATTGGTCTAAATGAGATTTGAAGTCATTAAGTTCTTGGAGAGTTTCTTGAGCTCGATCTTGGTCGTCCCAAAATGCTGGTTGGGCGCAGATTTGCTCTAAGTCTTGAATTTTGGCTGTAAGTGCGGGGATGTCAAAGATAGTCCTGGGTTGCACCCAGTCGATCGGACAATGTTTCGATATTGTGTTTGATGTCTAGAACTTCCACTGTGAGTTCTCCGGCGTTGTGGGGTGTCTTGTTTATTTTAGATCGATATCGGCCGTCTGTGAAGACAAAAATCCAGATTTTGCTTCATTCGTAGCGTATATTTTGGAGCAGAAAATTTGTTGAGTCGGGCAGATGGGTATGAATTTAGATGCGTTAGGAGCTAGGTTTTCACGGTGGGGCGATCGCCCGGAATATCTAAGCGAGGGTGTTTTGGCAGTTATGGGAGCCGGATCGAGCTCGTATTTACCGTGGCTGTCTCAAGTCGATCGACAATAACCCAAGCGATGCCGATCGGGCAAAAAATTCCCTCCCTCGAAAAATTCAGAAATTGCCCTTGGGAATCGTCTTATAGAAGGGAAGGGCAGAAACAGGAATTCAGGTGGCAATCAATAAAATGCCCTCTTGAGCTTATCTGTTGGGTTTTGCCATACCTTGAGCGAACCTATAGCAATCCTCGCATCATGTGTGAATTTCTTGCTTTCTCCCCTAGAACGGGGAGGGTTGGGGTGGGGTAAAAAATTTACGACTCCTGCAAGGATTGCTATAGAAGGCTCTGGTTGGAGATTAAGCGTTGGCGTAGCGTGCGCTGTTTTTGACTGCAAGAATTGCTATCGCCCTTTTCCCGATCTCAAAATTATCTACAAAATCTCCCATCACGGTGCATCAAACAAGGGAAAAGCCCTTGAATAATTCCTAATTTCCATGATGCTATCAAGTTGGTAGGGGTATGAACTTAAATTGTCAAGGATCTGTGTTTTCACGCGATCGCCAGGAAGATATCGGCACTGTTTTTTGGTCGCTTTGGCAGCAGAATCAAAACGATATTTATCGTTGCTGTCTCAAATGGATGAACAATAACCCAACCGATGCTGAAGATGCGCTCAGTCGGGCGATGCTCAAAGCTTGGGAAAAGGCGCAAAAGTATGCGGCGGGAGAAATTACCAATTTTAAGGCTTGGCTGACTCGACTGACTCGCAATCTCTGCATAGATATTCATCGCTCGCGCGATCGAGCAGCGAAAAGAGTTGAGAATATAGAAGCGATCGCCTCAGTCGAGGAAATAGAACTGGTTTCTGTGCATGATACGCCCCTGGGCGCTCTGGAGAAAGACGAGAAAAAGATGGTGATTCGGCGCGCTATCGATAACTTATCGCCTAAGATGCGCGAGACTTTTATGCTTCACTTTTATCAAGAACTCTCTTATCAAGAGATTGCCCAACAGCAAGATATTTCCTACCAGAATGTCTGCAAACGGATCTCCCAGGCGCGGGCCATTCTGCGTCTTGAGTTAAAGGGATATTGGATCGGGGATGATTCTACTGATGGAGAGGAGTCTCCAAAAGGGGAAGAGTCGAAAAAGAGGGTTGAGTCTCCAAAAGGGAAAAAGTCCCAAAAGACGGTGGAGTCTCCAAAAGGGGAGGAGTCCACCAAGACGGTGCGAGTTGAACCCATTGCGATCGAGACTGTTATATTATCTGAAAAGATACAAGAAGTAGCTATAGTTGCCGGTGCGGAACCGCAAGAGCCTGCACTATCCGAGCCGCAGATAGAGTCTGCGATAATTTCGGCTCAATCCGACGGGCAATTAGAAGTAAAGCAAAATGCTTGTCGGCGGTTTAAGGCGACGCTGTGTGTTTGGCAGCTAACACAGGTTTTAATAAAAACTCAATAAAAAATTTTGTCGGTTTTCAGCAAGCTCGATCGACTAGATTCCCATCGGTGCTGGTGGCTGTGGATGGATAGCGGCGGCTCTTTTCCATCTAAAAAGTACAATCCTCGACGCACGGCGCGATGCTTAGAAACCGGGTTTTTTACCTTGGGTGCGGGCTGTAAGGAAGTACACTCGTAAAAAAACCCGGTTTCTGGACCCCCATGCGTCCAGGACTAAAGTAGCTGAGTACAAAGGCGCATATTTCACAAAGTTAGTGAAGAAGTTGCGATCGCATTTTCCTGAACGCTCTTAGCATTTGGACAATGGCGATACGGATGCTGCTGGCAATTTTTTCAGGCAATTCAACAAAAACTGTAGCGTCTCTTCGTAGGGAACGCAACTTCAGCCTCAGTTACCTGATGGTTGGTTTTGTCATGGGTTCGTTTTAGCTTTGACGGGGAGACACTGAAAAAGTTGCAACATATAGCCTTTGTCTCAGTAACATGAGGTGCGCTGACGGGCACAGGGGCATGGGCTCGCGGATTCGCCCGCATACCTCACAACGCGATCGAACCGCTATATATAGTCTTGGACGCAAAAAACCCGGTTTCTGAGAAAAATCGTGCATTGATGGCTGAGATATTAAAAGTCCAGGACTGATACAGTCCGAAAAGTCTCTCTTTCTTGCATCTAGTTTTATGCGTGCATTCAGTTAAGGCAAAAACTTCTCTACCTCAAAAATTCATAAATGGCGATTTGAGATCGTCTTATAGATGGAAAGGGCACGAACCAAGCATTGAAATGCTAATTAATTAAATGCCCTTTTCAGCACAAAACTAAACACAAGAGTGAGAGAAAAAGATGCCGAAGCTGAAAATCGAATTAATTGATGTCTTTTGCGGAAATACTGAAGATATAACTGGTGCTGACGATTTTTATCTCCTCGGTGCTTTGGTAGGCGGGGAAGTCACAAAAGTAATTGCGACGCGCCCTATCAAAATCAATGACAAGCAAACCAAAACCTTCCGTCCAGAGGACACCGTTTTATTTGAAGGCGACATCCCAGCAGGACAAAGCGTCAAAGGCGGAATCAAGGCTTACGACGAAGATGCTGGAAAAGACTGGGCTAAGTACGGCGACACAGTTAACCAAATTAGCGGTGCTGTTTCAGCTGCTTTAGCAGCGACAGGTCCACAAGGAGTTACGGCGGGAACGATTCTTTCAGTAGCTACAAAGGCAGTAGGCATTTTCGCTGGTTTGGATAAAGATGACTTACTCGGTGCTACCGAATTAGAAATTTCCGCCACAGGACCCGCCTTTGAGGAGCGCTCCTGGCTAATGAAGGAAAAAGGTCTTGGTTGGTCCACCTGGGATTACAAAGTTCGCTATCGGATTTCTCGTTCCTAAAAAATAGCAAGTAGGGTGCGTTAGCGGTAACGGAACGCACCTTTTCAAGTGTCTGTTTCTGTTGGGTTTAGCGAAGGCCAAACCCAACATACAAGATTTTTTTTAGCCCGTTATCAAGATAAAAATCAAAATGTCAAAGAATAAAATTATTGTCTTAAGTGACATACACATCAGTACAAATGAACCCACAAACTGGTATCAAAAAAACTTCCACGAACCATATCTATCAGCCATACTAGATTATGTTATCCGTGAGTCAGACTCAATTCAAGAGCTAATTTTACTCGGTGATATATTCGATTCTTGGACTTATCCTCCCGATCGTCAACCCCCTACCTTTACTGATTTCCTAAACGCTAATCCCAATATTTTTGGAGTGAATGGAAAGTTAAATCAGGCTTTGACGGCTTTACAAGGAAAGGTGACTTATGTCAATGGCAACCATGATATGGAGGTCGCTGAACATGATTTGCACCAAATTGAAACTTCATCAAATTATCAAATCAAATATTGTCCCGACCCAATTTATTATGTCCAGACTGCCGGAGGCAAAAAGATTGCCTTTACTCACGGGCATATATTTACGATGTTTAATGCCCCCTACCTCGACACTGAAATTAGCCCATTACCTCTGGGCTATTTCATTACCCGCTCAGTGGCTTATATGTTAAACAAAACACTTAAACCCGGACAAACTGTTGCTGATTTGCAGGGTCAAGGTGCTCCTAACTCAATGAATTTACAGGGGTTAGTCTCCTCAGTTGATGCCGCAATTTCTTCGGGATCTATAGGGTTAGTTAATTTAGTTCTCGACTACATTATGGAAGAGACTCGAATCCCGGAAGATGAGCCGATTATCTTACCAAACGGTCAAACAACCACTATGGCACAAGCGAAGGAAGTGTACCGTAATTTGCAGAACAAGTGGGTTTCTGATTATGGTATATCAGCCACGGCAAAATCTGCGATCGCCGATTTAAATGGGACTTATATTGCTTGGTTTGCCCAACGATCTGCTATAATGTCTGACTCAGACTTGATTGTTTTAGGACATACCCATACCCCCAAGCTAGGTATAACCAATGGTTTTGTTAAGTACGCTAATAATGGTTTTGAATGTCCTTCAAGTCCTGATATTCCGCCTCAAGGGGTTACTTTCTCGGTGGTTGATACAGATAACTGTCAAGCCAGTATTTATCAGGTGATTAAGGAGAATACATCTTATCAAATAAGCCCTTATTCTGCTCTTCCCGACTCAGTGATTTTTTCGGCAATATCGATGGATTATTCTTGTTATGTCACTATTGACAACTCCAACGGAACGTCTACATTGAATTTAACTCAATCTAACGATGAGGACGGTCATTATGTCGTCAGTCCCCCTCAGCAGATTATTCCAGGCCAAAAAATAAAGTTCTGGTTACAGGATTATGCGGGGCCCGTTGGCACAAAAGGTAGTGTAACCTATTCGGTAGGGGGTCACTCTCTGACTTTGACCTATGCTTGTCCTACCGGTCTCAGCAAGAACAAATGTTCAGGTGCCAACTTCTACACTTCCACTGATGGAGTGAAGTGGGGTAAACTTAATGAAATCAAAGGTTGGGGTCATCCCTTTTTCGTGAAGTTTGTTTTGTAATATCCACAAGTTTTATTTCTCCAAAAATCGGCTACCCATTTAACTTGGGATAATAATGCAAGGACGATCGTCCTTGCATTATTATTTAGTCGATGTCGCCGTCAAGAACTTCTGCACCGCACTCTATTTCAGCAATTTCTTTGACTCCTTGCCCTGACGGGCGATCGCCAACAGTATGTAGGGGCTGTACCTGTGAGAGTCAGCCCTACAGGTTTATTGCTAGATATACTGCGAACCTGTTGAATTGAAAGTTTTACCGCATTCGTGAGCGCATACGTCCAACCTTTTAGAACAGGAAAAACTTTTTGTGAGGTCTTCGCGAAACCAATCTCTGGCGATCGCATCTTTCACCGATTGAGTTCTGAGAGAATTAAAACCATTTCCGTACTTTTCAATTAAAGCCAGCATTTGCGGTCTGTAAGTGTGGTTATAAACAGCGTATTTAGTATGGCTTACCCAACAGCAAGGCCAGAGTTCCGCTTCAAAACTGATGAAAATCTCTTTGCTGGCTTGAGTTTGACAGCTAATTTCTACATTCCGGTAGTAATTGTTTAGGCTACCAAATTTTTCTACAGCTTGGATAAATTGGTCTCCCTGTGGATTTTTATATTGTTCCAACGACGGGGGTTGAAGTTCTTCGCTGGCTGGCTGTGATGGGACAGAAGGAGTTGGTTCTGGTGCTTGAGATGTTTCGATAGCTATAGCTTGATACCAAGCATAATTTGCTTTTTCTGGTTGCCCCAACTGTGTCAACACTTTAGCTAAATTGCGATAAGCTCCTGCAAAATTGGGCTTAAGCTCGATCGCCTTTTGGTAATAAGCACTAGCTGGCTGCCACTGTTGCTGTTGAGCATAAAGACTGCCGACATTAGCATAAACTTCTGGAAAATCAGGCTGAATTTTAAGTGCCTTTGCGTAACAGTCTGCTGCTGCTTGCATCTTCCCCAAACCTTGAACAGCATTGCCTAAAGTTTTCCAGGCTGCTGCAAAATTAGGTTGAATTTTCAGGGCTTGTTGGCTGGCTGCGATCGCCTCTGAGAGCTGTCCTTGTCTCAAACAGTCCTCAGCTTGTTTGTGCAACCCAACAGCGGTCTGTGTTGGATTTTGAGGGTCTGACGCATTAGTTGTTGCTGGTTGGTTGGGGCGATCGCTAGACGCCTCTACCTGAGAGTTTTCTCGCTTCTGAGGCTGTTGATTGGCGGACTCTTTCTCATAAATCTCTTTCGCCACAAAACGAGAGGTAGCTTTCGGTACAAACTCGACAAAGCCTAGTTGTTGGGCTAAATCCCGCGCTGCTTCTACTTGGTGCTGGTTGTGTTCAAAAATCAAGTAGTGCCATACAGCCTTTCCGCCAGCTTGGATAAAGGCATTAACCGACTGCATTATCCTGTCCCAGTTGGTATTTTGGCGGTAGATGCTGTTAGTATCTGCCAACCCGTCGATACTAAAAATTACGCGATCGTATTCTCCTGTCATCGCCTTTGCCAGGGCTTGCCACCAGTCTGGATTGCGTCCGCTACCGTTGGTGTACAGGCAGATTTGAGGAACTCCCATGCGGTGCAAATATTCGATCGCGGGAATTGTGGTATTGCTAGTCATAGCATCGCCGTAGTTGCCGCACATATACACCAAATCCAACTGAGAGCAAAACTCTGGTGGAAAAATTCTCTCAATATCCTCCATCTTTAATTCCGCCCCCGGCAAAATCGGGTTGCCGGTGCGGGGACACTGGGGACAAGCTGCATTGCACCTGGAAGTAATTTCTACGCTGACTCTCCTGATATCTTCATATTTTAAGTACATGAGTTTTCTCCAATTAATTTGTGATTAATATTGAAATCGCGATCGACAGAATTAGATAACAAGACCTTTGATAGAGTGATTAAAAAGTAATATTATACTTCATGTCTGTCGCCGGCGGACATGATATAAGTTTTTTAAATGAGGGACAGAGGACGAGATGACGACTATCTTGATTCCCAATCTTAATCAAAAACCGCGGCCCGATGTCGATCGAGCCGCGGTTTTTTTTAAGCTACAGTTTCAATTAATCGCGGCCGTTGAGAGCAATCAGCAGGCGCAGAATAAAGATGAACAAGTTGATGTAGGTCAAGTACATCGACAGAGCGGCGGGCAGATACTGGTCGTCGCGGTAGGTGCGGGGTAATATGTAAAAATCGACGATCGCAGCGCCGGCAAATATAAACACGCCGATGCCAGAAATGCCAATTTCCAACCAGGTTGGGGTGTAGACGCCAAAGAGAGAGAGCAGAAACTGACCGCCAACGACGACTAACAAAGCAATGACACCTAAACTGATAGTTTTGGTGAGGGCCATGCCGTCTTGTTCAGAAAGGTTGGAGCCAATTTGGCGGGCGGCGATAAAGGTAATGCCGCATCCGAGTGCAGCAAAAGCGATGCCGGAGATGCCGACGCCTTGGCTTCTGAGGGCTACAGACACCAACCCGCTGAGGGTGTAACCGGAAAGCAGGCTGTAGGTTGCCAGCAGGGGCAAAGCGGTATTTTTGTTGCCTTGTTCGGCGGCGGCGCGAGCGACGAAGAATAGAATTAATTCTACGACGATCGCGGCGATGAATGTGGGAAAGAAGATCCCGGGATAGTTACGAATCACTCCGAGGCCCCCGTAGGTGCCGACAGCAGTTAAGACAAGTCCGCCGCCCACGAAGGGGAGAGCGTTGGAGATGACGTTGGGGCCTACTAGCGCGTGGTTTTTGGCCTCGCGCACGGCTTCGCGGAAATTGCTAGTGTTACTCACGAGGATTTACCTAATTTTGGCTGAGAATTGCTATCTCTATTTTGACAGCTTTACAGTTTGTTTGCAAAACCTGAAAGAGTTTAAAGATTTGATAAAGAACGGGGGTGAAATCACTCCAAAGCAGGGATCGATTGTTTATAATTGACTGCGTACAGGTATGTGTCGTGTCGCTGTCTCGCACCGTTGGGCGTCGGGGCAAAGCTATAATTGAGGTTAAAGGGCCGGCGCTATCGGCGGCCAGGGGCCAGGTTAAAGTCTATCAGATCGCAGATAGCGGATGTAAATCAATTTTGGATTGGGGATTTACGATTGGGGATTAAGGAGTATATGCTAGAGACAGGGGCCACAGTTGATTTTAGGTTTTTGATTTGCGACTTAGTTAAAACTAGGGGCCAGAAACTTCAATAATCTAAAATTTAAAATCTAAAATCTACAATCTAAAATCTAAAATCTAAAATCTAAAATCGGTTCCGTTAATGGCTAAGGTAGCTTAGACAGAGGATACCCGGAAAATTAATGAATAGATCGAGTGCTATCGACAAACTGCTAAATAGGTAATGTCCCATGCCCACATTTTTTGATCGCAAATTATTGCCACCTACAGCCGGAATTTTATTGGCTGCCTCCGTTATTTCCGGCGGTCAAGCTGCCGTTGCAGCTAATTTCCGAGCCGTTTATACCGCTACTTCAGGGCAGGGTTCAGAAAATTTGCTGCTGGCTAAGAATACCGAGCAATTCACCAACAGAAATTCTGGAATCCCGAGCCGGGGACCGGGAAAGCCGGTGCCTCTCCCCGCAAGAATTCCTGAGCCTTCGGCGGTGGTAGGGTTGGGTTTAGTTGCGGGTTCGCTGGCGCTGACTCGCCGGAGAGTGAGAGTTAAAAATTAGACTTTTGGCAAAAAGTCTAATTTTAGGATTTTTAACCGCAGATAAATGCGGATATCAGGATTTTAGCCGATCGCGTCGCGCAGAGCATTTTTAGTCATAGCTGCGATCGACTGTTCGGTAGCTTTCGGCAAGTGATAGTATTTCCCTCCAGAAGTCTTGGCCAATTCCTTCGCAAAGCCAGTCGAAATAAACTTGCTCTCGGTATCAATCACCAGCAACTGCATTCCCAACCCACGAATTTTGGCAGCAATTTCTAACAATTCCTTTTTAATATCAGGCTTTTCTCCATCTACAATCGGTTCGCCCAAAGAACGAGCCAAAGGAATATTACCGCGTCCGTCAGTAATAGCGACAATCGCAACTTGACCGATATCTCCAGACTGCCGCGCGTTGACTCCCACCCGCACTGCTTGAGTCAAACCGTGGGCCAGCGGGGAACCGCCGCCGCAGGGCAACCGTTCCAAACGCTTGCGGGCCAAGGCTATCGAGCGAGTCGGCGGTAGCAGCACTTCTGCTTGTTCCCCGCGAAAGGGAATGAGAGCAACTTGGTCGCGGCTTTGATAAGCTTCTGTGAGTAGCTGCATGACTGCACCTTTGGCCGACTGCATTCGGTTGAGGGCCATCGAACCGGAGGCATCGACGACAAATACGACTAAAGCTCCAGCTTTTCTGGCCAAGCGCTTCGCCCGAATGTCTCCCTGTTCCACAAATACACGGCGCTCAACCCCCCCTTGCCCCTTCTTGCTAAGGGGGGGTTGACTCGCCTGTTGCCCCCCGTTACTAAGGGGGGGTTGGGGGGGGTTAGAATTCCTGTCGCGGCGGGCTTTTTGGTAGGGTGCGGCGGCTCTGAGGGTGGCGTCAACGGCGATGCGGCGGACGGGGCCTTTGGGCAATACCGGCTTGACGTAACGGCCTCTATCTTCGGAGAAAATGGTGCTGCGGCTGCCCGATTTGCCTTGGCGGCTGGCGGCTTGGGCGAAGAAAAGCACGCTGGGGTCGAGAATTACTCCTTCGGGGTCGAAGAGAAATTCTTCGGGAATGGTATCTTTTTCTGGTTCTTCTTCAGGTTCCGGGTTGTCTTCATCCTCTTGGTCTTCTTCGTCTTCTTGTTCGTTTTCGGGTTCGTCTTGTTCTTGTTCTGACTGCTGTTGGGGAGGCGGTGGAGGGGGAGGAGGAGGAGAGTTTTCGTCTGGGGGAGTTTGGATGATGGTGGCGCGGGGTACGATGACTAATTCTACGGCGCGGCGCAGGTCTTCGGCGTTAACTTCTGTGCGTCCTTCGATGGCGGCGGCGGCTTTGGCGACGCGGACTGCGAATATTTCGGCGCGGTGTCCTTGAACGCCACCCCGGATGGCTTCTTCTACTAGGTAGGCAATTTGTTCGCGTTTAATGCTGACATCTTTGAGCCATTCTCTGGCTAGGATGATTTGGGTTTTGAGGTTGTCGGTATCTTCGCTGTATTGATTGAGAAAGTCTTGGGGGGAGCTGGAGTAGGATAAAGCTTGTTCTACTGCATAGACTCTTTCTTCTAGTTCGAGTGCTGCGTCGGCTGAAAGTACGATCGCGATGCGATCGAGCAAATGTTCTCTCAGCGGCCCTTCTTCGGGGTTGTAGGTGGCGATAAATAGAGGTTTGCAGGGGTGTTGGAAGCTAATGCCTTCGCGTTCTATTTGGTTGCGCCCTTCGGTTAATACTGTTAGCAATTGGTTGGAAATATTGTCATCGAGGAGGTTGATTTCGTCTACATAAAGTACGCCTCGATTGGCTTGGGCTAAGAGTCCGGGTTGAAATACGGTTTGACCGAATTTCACTGATTGTTCGACATCCACTGAACCTAAGAGTCGGTCTTCGGTGACACCCAAAGGAATTTGAATGAATGGTGTGGGAATTATTTCAGTAGTTAAGGAATTAGTATCGGTGGTGTGGGCATCTTGCCCGCCATTTTCTGGTAACAAGCCTGATGCTTGTTCGGCAATAATTTCATTAGGTTCGGCGTTGCAAAAAGAATCTTTAACAATTTCAATGGGTGGCAGTAAGGAGTGCAAGGCGCGGGCCATTACTGATTTTGCTGTGCCCCGGCGGCCTGCGATCGCAACTCCTCCCAATCCGGGATCGACTGCTGCTAACAGCAGGGCTAATTTGATTGCTTCTTGCCCGACTACGGCGGTGAGGGGAAAGGCTGTGGTGGAAGGGCGTCTGTTGGCTGCGGGCATAGGATTTTCGGATGTAAAAATTTGAACTTAATGTTTAGCTTACTTCTTGGAGGACTTTAACTTCTTGGGGCAGA
Organism: Microcoleus sp. D3_18a_C4; assembly: GCF_036702415.1. Classification (NCBI taxonomy): domain Bacteria; kingdom Bacillati; phylum Cyanobacteriota; class Cyanophyceae; order Oscillatoriales; family Microcoleaceae; genus Microcoleus; species Microcoleus sp. D3_18a_C4. The sequence goes on from NZ_JAUBTI010000001.1 coordinate 120,068, forward strand.
ATCACGGTAAAAGTTGAGCCAACTCCTATTTCTGATACTAGCTCGATTTTGCCTTGCAGCAGCGAGACGAGCCGCGATACTATTGATAATCCCAGGCCTGTGCTTTCGGTGGGAAAGAGCTGTTTGCCGGCTTCTCCTGCTTGAAAGAAGGGGTCAAAGATGCGCTTTGTATCTTCGGGGGCGATGCCAATGCCGGTATCTGTAATTGCGATCGCCCAATTTCCTTCTCCAGCAGGGCGGCAACTTAATTCAATGCTACCTGATTCTGTATAGCGAATGGCATTGCTCACCAGGTTGATCAGAATTTGTTGCAGCCGCTGTCCGTCGGCGATTACTTGTCTTGGGGCATCGTCGCTGGTAACAGCTAGCTTGAGTCCTTTAGCATCAGCAATTGGCTGCATCATTTCTACTACGGTGTTAATTACAGATTGTACATTAGTTGGCCGCAGGTTAAGTTTAATTTTTCCGGCATTGGCACGAGAAAGTTCTAGTGTGTCATTGATCATGCGAAGCAAGTGTCTGCCGTTGCGTAATACTCGCTCGATGTGTTCGATGCCGGGGAGGGTATCTTTGATTTCAGATTGCCATTTTTCTTGGCGCAAAAACAGTTCGGAATAACCAATAATCGAGTTGAGAGGAGTTTTGAGTTCGTGAGCTAAATGGTAGACGTTTTCTTGATTGACGCTGACGAGGCGATTGAGCTCTTGATTGGTGAGTGTTAACTGAGTTTGGATTTGGTGAAGTTCCCGCATCCTCTGATCGACGTAGCTATTGAAACACTGGGCAATTGCTTCGTCTAGTACGGCATCTATCAGCCGAAAAGCTCTGAATACGTCTGCGACGCTTCCTGCTAGCAATTCGGCTTCTAAGTGGGAGAATATTACTTGACGCAATAAATGGTATTCGCGGGCTACTTCTGCGGCGTCGTAGCCTTGTTCGGCTCTGAGAAATCCGTGATCTAAACTGGCTTCAATTATTAGTTTTATTTCGCTGTTTTGATATTGGGAAAGCACTGTGACCATCGCCGCCAGCAGGTGAGGTATGTGATTTTCGATTGCTGAGTGCGGTAAGGCGTCAGCGGTTTCAATTTTCCGATCCTGACGAACTGCTTCAATCCAGTTTTTGACGATAGTATCGGTTTTGTCGGCGAGCACTTGGCTGTAGTCCATGATGTCTGCGTGGGGGTTGAGTTTGGCAGAGATTGCCTATGCTTCATTGTAGTTGAGGGATCGCCCGATCGCCATACCAAACTTCGGGCGATCGCGACCCTGCCAAAAGAAGTAGTTTTGAGGTGATTTTTTCCCTGTGCCGGATCTCTCTCTAGGGGTCGATCCCAGCGTGTTGCTACGATAATCAGCCCTTCAACCTATTGACAGAAGAGCCATAAAGTAGTAAATTGCCTCACACTAATAGTTTTTAATTTTAAGTATTAAATTGTTCAGGGGAATAAATGGAAAACGTACAAGCTGTGATTGCTGCAACAACATTTATATGTGTAATTTTCTTAATAATTACAGAATGGATACACCTCACAGTTGCGGCATTTCTGGGAGCAGTGATTCTGGTTTTTACCCACGTGATGACGTTAAACAACGCGATCGAATATATCGGTCGAAGTCACGCCACGCTAGGCTTATTTTTCGGAGTCATGGTAATGGTGAGAGCCTTTGAGCCTACCAAAGTATTTGAATACTTGGCAACTCAAATGGTGCTTTTGGCGAAAGGCAAAGGCAAAAATCTCTTGCTGGGTATTGTCGCAATTACTACGCCAATTTGTGCAGTTTTGCCCAATGCCACGACAGTCATGCTGCTAGCACCATTAATTCCGCCAATGGCAGAAGAAGTCGGTGTAGATTTTGTGCCGTTACTGATTTTAATGGTATTTGTGGCTAACAGTTCGGGACTGCTGACAATCGTGGGCGATCCGGCGACATTCATTGTCGGCGATGCTATTAACATGAGTTTTGCAGATTACCTGGTAAAGTTAAGTTTGGGCGGGGCGATCGCAGTAGGAGTGATAGTAGTTATGTTGCCTTGGCTGTTCCGCGAAATTTGGCACAAGAACTTAGACGATTTGGAACATTTGCCCCACCCAAAAATCAATCACCCGCGAGTTTTAGTAGTAGGCGGCTTAATTATAGCTTTCGTGCTGACATTTTTTGTAATAGGAGAGTCTCTGCCCGTGCCTATTTCACCGGCAGCCGTTGCTTTGTTGGGGGCTGCTTTGGCAATGCTTTTAGCTCACCATTCCCAAATTGATTCTGTTAATAATATTTTGCGGGATTTAGATTGGAGCACGCTGCTATTTTTTATGTCTATCTTTGTGCTGATTGGCGGTTTGGAAAAAACCGGAGTCATCGCCAGTATATCTGGAATATTAGCAGTGATTTTGGGTAAAAATATTTTTCTGGGTTCTTTAGTTTTGTTATTTTTTGTGGGTTTGATGTCGAGCGTGGTGCCAAATATTCCGCTGGTAGTGGCGATGGTGCCGCTGCTAAAACAGTATGTTGTCAATGTCGGGCTTGCACCGGCAGAAGTGCTGGCGCCGGATTTTGCAGGGCAGTTTCCACCTGCTGTGCTGCCCCTGTTTTATGCGATGATGTATGGAGCAACTTTAGGCGGAAATGGCACTTTGGTAGGAGCTTCTTCTAATATAGTGGCGGCGGGAATTTCTGAACAGCACGGACGCCGGATTTCTTTTCAAACTTTTCTGCGTTACGGGCTTCCTGTGATGGCCGTGCAATTGGTGGCTGCGGCTGTTTATGTAACTATTCGGTTTCTGATTTGAAGGAAGTTCGGCAACGGATTCGCAAGGGCGGATGTAACGGATGTAACGGATTTCAGGAAGAGGGAAGAAGTCAGAGGAAAGAGGGAAGAAAAATTGGTTGGTAATACTAAAGCATCTAAAATCATTCCAATTCTAAGGGGAAAATTACAGTGAAGGAGGAGCCAACTCCTACTTGAGAAACTAATTCGATTTTACCTTGCAAGAGCTTGACTAATCGAGCGACAATTGCTAGCCCTAAGCCGGTACTGTCAGGAATGCCAGAACTCAGGGAGTTGTCGGCTCTAAAATAGGGTTGAAAAATCCGATCGCAGTCTTCAGGAGGAATGCCAATTCCTGTATCTGAGACAGTTACTGTCCAATATTTCTCTGGCAAAAGTTCGCTTTTTATTTTAACAGTACCGGCTGTGGTGTAGCGAATGGCGTTGCTGGTTAAGTTTGTGATAATTTGCTGCAAGCGCAAGCAATCTGTCACCACTCGATCGTCTGAGAGATGGCACTCAACAGCTATCTCTAAACCTTTGGCTTTCGCTAAAGGCTCGATTATTTCAACAACAGTGGCGAGTACATCTGGCAGTCTGATTGGCGCTAGCTGTAACTTTATTTGTCCGGCTTCGTACCGCGAAATTTCCAGAGTATCGTTGATCAATCTCAGCAACAGTCGGCCGCTGTTGAGGACTCTATCAATATGTCCTATATTGGGAACAGCACCTTTAATTTCGGAATAGTTTTGTTGCTGGCGCAAAAATAAATCTGAGTACCCGATAATAGAGGTGAGGGGAGTTTTTAATTCGTGAGCTAAGTGAGATAAGTTCTCTTGATTGGCGCGAACTAAGCGAGTCAGTTCTTGATTTGTAAGTTGCAGTTGGTTTTGCAAATCCTTTAGTTCTTGGAATCTTTCCTGGGTAAAGGTTTGGAAACATTTAGCAATTACTTCGTCGAGGGCCGTGTCAATTAAGCGGTAAGCTCTGCTGACTTCGGCGGCAGAGGCTTTTAACAATTCTGGCTCTAAAGCCTCGAAAATTACCCAGCGCAGCAAGCGGTATTCCCGCGCAATTTCTTCGGCATCGTAGCCTTGTTTTGCCCTGAGAGTTCCGTGTTCTAAACTTTTTTCTACGAGTGTGCGAATGTCGCTCTCTTGGGATTGGGAAAGCATGGTTACGATCGCTTGCAGTACCAGTGGAACGCTGTCGCGCACGCCATTGTAGGTGAGTTCCTTAGCGGTTTCGAGTTGGTCGTCGGATCGTACAGCTTCGATCCAGTTTTGTATAATTATGTCGATTCGATCTTGCAGCGCGAGGCTAAAGTCTCTCATGGCTCAAGTAGAGAAAGAAGTGGGCGATCGCATTTTATCTCTCTAGGTGAGTTTAATTAATTAACTTTTTGAATTTTCTATCAACTTTTGAGCTTTGCGATCGCCAAGAGCTACTCCTAAAGACCTATTGACAAAATGAAATGCTCGTGATACCTTAATTGAAATTGGCTTAAAAAGTCAAGCCTAATCGAGCACCGCGCAATCAAACCAAGCGTGTGGCTGGAGCGGAGGAACCAATTTTCGGGGCTAATTTCTACAAAATTAAAAAGCAAAGTTAAAAATTTCCCAGTTTGAGTGAGTGTAATTTTTAACCTTTAATTATGTAGAGAAGGACATCTCTCAGTCCTAGCCCGTCAGCTAACTTCGCAGGCATTGAGAAGAGACTGAAAAGCCAAATTTCTGAACAAGATAGTTTGGCTTCGTCAGTGTCTCAGGTTGGTATTGTTCAAGATTCTTGTACCTGCCCTGACTCTGAAGGAGATTGAAATGTTCATACAGCTTAATTTATCTGCGATCGCACTTGCAGCAGTTGCAAGGTGGAAGCGTGTAAAACCCGTTGTCATCCGAGATGGTGTTTTGTTACCTGCTGCGGGTTTTTTGGGAATTCTTGGCTTGTGGTGGATTGTTGCCAGCTTCAACAGCGATTTAATTCCCACTCCCTATCAGGCGTTAATCGCTAATTTAGATTACATATTCCATCCATTTTATCGGCGCGGGCCTGGAGATTTAGGCATTGGCTGGCTGCTGCTAGCGAGTTTGCGGCGGGTGTTGGTGGGATTTTTGCTGGGTGCAGCAGTTGCGATTCCCGTGGGATTTCTGATCGGGATGTCGAAACCGGCAATGATGGCGCTCAATCCGCTGATTCAAATCTTCAAACCGGTGTCGCCGCTAGCTTGGCTGCCCATAGCTTTATCGATTTTTAATTTAGCAGAGCCGTCGGCAATTTTTGTCATATTCATCACGTCTTTGTGGCCGACAATTATCAACACAGCTTTGGGAGTTTCTAGCGTTTCCAAGGATTATCTGGATGTGGCGCGAGTGTTGGAAATGCCGCGATGGAGGCGGATTACCAAGATAATTTGGCCGGCGAGTTTGCCATACATTTTTACAGGTTTGCGGATTAGTTTGGGGATTGCTTGGCTGGTGATTGTGGCGGTGGAAATGCTGACAGGCGGTGTGGGAATTGGCTTTTTTGTCTGGGATGAGTGGAGCCGTTTGAATCTGAGTTCGGTATTTTTAGCGGTGTTTGTAATTGGCTTAACTGGATTGTTGCTCGATGCTGCAGTTGACAAAGTTCAGGAATTGGTAACGCATCGAGCAGTCATTAATCATTAGTCATCAGTCATTAGTCATCAGTCATTAGTCAGCAGCGAACAGTTAACTATCAACTGTCAACTGTAAGGTGCGTCGCTCATCGATGGTCGATTTTTGTTTGTGATGGTTGGTGGCGACGCACCCTACAACTACAACTTCAAATCTAAAATCTAAAATCTAAAATCTAAAATTGTATGAGTGACAAGTTTTCCAATGAAGGGAACCGCCGAGAGTTTTTGCAAGGAATCGGAATGGCGGCGGCGGGAATGGCTTTATCTGGTTGTGGAATTAGCGCGGATCGATCGGCAAAAGGACTGACAGAAGAAGCCTCAGCCGTAAAGCAGGTTGTCGATTCCCGAACCTTAGAAAAACCAAATTTAACCGTAGGATACGTGCCGGTTAACGATTGTGCACCATTTGCGATCGCCTGGAAAAAAGGATTTTTCCGCAAATACGGTTTAAACGTCAAACTCAACCGCGAAGCAAGCTGGGCAACCTCCCGCGACGGCGTAATCTTCGGCCGCCTCGACGCCTCCCCAGTCGTATCCGGCGCGGTCACAAACGCCCGAATTGGCGCCGAAGGAGCGCGGCACGCACCCCTGTGCGCGGCAATGACAATTCACCGCCACGGCAACGCCATGACGATGAACAAAGCTATGTGGGATTCCGGTTTGCGCCCTTGGCACGAATACAACGGCAATTTAGAAGAATTTGGCAAACAATTTCGAGCCTTTTTTGACAGTCAGCCGTCGGAAAAAAGAGTTTGGGCAGTGGTTCTGAGTTCTGCGATTTACGAATACTTTGTCCGCTACATATCGGCGGCTGCAGGTGTCGATCCGTTCAAAGAATTTCGGGTAATTATTGTGCCGCCGCCGCAGATGGTAACGAACATCAGGATTGGCGCGATGCAGGCTTACATGGTGGCAGAACCTTGGAATACGCGGGCAATTCAAGGCAATTTGGGAGTGGGTTTTACCTTCGTGCAAGGCAAGGAAGTTTGGCTGGGACATCCCGATCGCCTTTTGGGAGTAATGGAATCATTCATTGAGGAAAACCCGAAGACTTATTACTCGCTGGTTAAGGCAATGGTGGAAGCTTGTCAGTATTGCAGCCGGCCCGAAAATCGCAGTGAAATATCGGCGCTGCTAACTGAGCGATCGTTTACGGGGGCGAAACCGAAAAAAGGGGCGATCGACAAATTTACGCGACCGGCAATAGTTGGCGACTACAACTATGGAGGTTTTGACGAAAAAGACCGCACCATACAATCGGAAGATGCAACTATTTTCTATGACATTCCTAAGAATTTGCCTCAAATACCGGGAAATCATTCAACATTTATGTGGCAGTCTCAGAGTATTTGGTTGATGACTCAAGCCGCTCGCTGGGGACAGATTAAAGAAGTTCCAAAAAATGCTGAGGAATTAGCTAAAAAAGCTTGGAAAACCGACCTTTACCGCAAGATTGTTGCCGAAATGGCGATCGATTGTCCCCAGGAGGATTACCAAGTGGAACCTGCGGAACTTTTCATTGATAAAAAGGCATTTGATCCTAGCGATCCGGTGGGTTATTTGAATAGTTTTGAAATTCGAGCCAACCGCCCTCAGTCTTTTTTTCAGTCTTAATGTTTGAGATGTTGCGCTTTTCCTAATGTCGCGCCAGGGAATTTATTCCCTGGCTAATAGCTAAAGTCGGTTGAAACTGAGATATTGCACCATTCTCAGGAACAGGCATCTTGCCTGTTCCACAAGAAAATTCACTCTTTGTGGAACAGGCCGAAAAGCCTGTTCATAAAAAGCTTATTGAGAATGGTGCAACATTTCAGTTGAAACCGACTGCCCAATTTGAGGATTTAGGCAAGAGCAAGAAAATTCCCTTAACACTTTACTACTTTTTAGGAGAATACCGTGAGCCAATACACTTCTACTTCTACCAGTACCGAAAGTTCGGTCAAGAGCGATCGTCTATTTCTGGAAATAGAGAATTTGTTCAAGTCTTACAAAAATGGTGACGGTACAGAATTTAGCGTTCTCGAAAATATCAATTTAAGTATTGGAGAAAACGAATTTATTTCAGTAATCGGTCATTCTGGCTGTGGCAAATCAACGCTGCTAAAAATAGTGGCGGGTTTGGAAAAACAGAGCAGGGGAATGGTGACACTGGAAGGAAAAGAAATTCGCAAACCGGGAGCCGATCGCATGATGGTATTCCAGCACTACGGATTGCTGCCTTGGCTGACGGTGCGGGAAAATATTCGGCTGGCAGTTGATGAAGTTTTGCGAAGTCTTAGCCGTTCTGAGAAGATTAGTCTTGTCAACGAACACCTAGCAATGGTAAACTTAAATGCAGCAGCCGATAAATATCCAGACGAAATTTCAGGGGGCATGAAACAGCGGGTTGGGATTGCGCGAGCTTTGGCGATTCGACCGAAAATGTTATTAATGGACGAACCGTTTGGAGCGCTGGATGCTCTGACTCGCGGCAAGTTGCAGAAACAGGTGCTGGACATCTGGGAAAATCACAGACAAGCTGCAATGATGATTACTCACGATGTGGATGAAGCTATCTATATGTCCGATCGCATTGTACTGATGACAAACGGCCCGGCTGCGACGATAGGTGAAATTTTGTCAGTGCCGTTTGCGCGCCCGCGCGATCGCCAAGAGTTGCGGGAATCCCAGGAGTATTACGAACTCCGCAACTATGCTTTGAATTTTCTCGATCGCTACTTTACCCAAGACGAATAACGCCCGACGGACAGACCAAACAATTCACTTAAGAGAGGTCAAGCCTGTGAATCTCAAAACAATGTTAGCGCGTTTTGAAAGTGCATTGGGATACCAAAATTTAGCAGAAGAAATGGTATTGCTGCCGGAGCCAAAAGTACCCATTTCTAAGAAATCCAAATCTCCACAACAGCCAAAAACTATCAATTTTATTGTCGGTTACAACAGTTCTCCCCAAAGTCAAATAGCTCTGGATATTACCCTTTGGATGGCGCATCAAACTCGTTTAGTAACAACTAAAGAAGTCACAGTTCAAGTCGTATACGTAATCGACGAATCGCCAAAAAGTTACCGCGAAGATAGTTGCAAACTTGCTGTAGAAAATGCCTTGGCGGCACAGCAGAAGGTGTCTGATTTAGAGGGAACATTCGCCCTTAATTGTGCAGCACCTGCACTCGCTTTACCAACCGAAATCCCATCGGTATCCCAGCAAAATACTTGGATCGATCCGCATTATTTCCAAGCAATTTATGGTCAAAATAATGAGTACGAGGTAGCAGATAAGTTGCTGTGGCAAGCGCGCTGTTTGGCTGAGGAATGGCGCGGTTTATTCAAAGCTCATTTACGAATCGGGCGGGTTGCTACAGAACTGAGAAATGTGGTGGAATTAGAAGCAGCAAATTTACTGTTTTTGGGCTGTGGTTCTGACAACCATCGGCTGGTTAGGGAACTAGGCAATAATTTTCCCTGCTGCGTACTCGGGATTCCTTCGGCACTCAGCTATCAGATGGATTTTCAGCCTGAAGAAAGTTTGAGCAAGTTACAGTTGGCGACAACTATACCTGCACGTTAAAATTGTTCACTCGTTGGGCCAGAATCTAATTATGTAAGGTGCAGCGCACCGTAGGATCGCGAATTAAATAATTTACACAAGTTTGCGGGTTGGGCGTCCCGCCCGCCCTTTCTGGACGGGCGGGACGCCCATCCCACAAGAACCATCAAAATTCTAAGTTATTTAATTCTCATTCCCTACGACTATAATTAGCGCGCCCAACCTTTTTTTGCGTAAGTTCTATATCGATGAAAAATTAAAAATAGTTTCCTCGATCGAAGTCCCAATTCCGAGACAATTAGGACTTTTTTTGATGGTGGGGATTGTTAAAATTATCGTCAAGGAAAATTATCGGCACTTACCTGATCGTAGACAATTCGTTAACTAATTTTATCTTTCCTCGACACACAGAGCGCAGCAGGCGATCGATCGAGCGTTTGTCTTCCTCAGTCAAATTTTCATCAAAAATAGCAGCCATCAAACCGTACCTATCCGCTAGAGTAATGTAGCCATTTTGATTCACTTCGGCAAACAGCTCGCCCAAAGCAGATGGAATCAGGTGGACAGGAGTTTGCATAGTAATTGATTCTCTAACTCGACGATCGCGCGATCGGGCGTTTCTGCGGCAACAAAAGGCGATCGCACTATAAAAATTTATAGCTGTATTGCCTTTAACGATGTGATAGTCAACAGCAAAATTTGTGAAGTAAATCACATTGAAAATTGGCTAATTATGCTAAGGTTGCAGTTGCTTTTTAGGGAATACCGAGCAACTGCAAACTTAATGTTTTCTAAAGATTGAAAATCACCAATTCCTCCACAGGTTCAGCTAACTCAAACTTAAACACCCGCGAATAGAAATAGAATTCGCCGTCAAGAGTTCTTTTGATATTTTCAGCGCGGCGAAAACCGTGCTGTTCCCCTTCATAAGCAACATAAGCAACCGGCAAACCTTTAGCTTTCAATATTTCTACCATCATTTCCGCTTGATTAGGCGGAACCACTTTATCTTCTAATCCTTGAAAAAAGATAACGGGACAAGATAAACGTTCGGCGGAATGAATCGGCGAACGATGTACATACAAATCTTTTCTTTCAGGATAAGGCCCAATCAATCCATCCAGATAGCGCGCTTCAAATTTGTGAGTATCTGTTGCCAAAGCTTCCAAATCGCTAACTCCATAATAGCTCGCACCGGCCTTAAACACATCGCGGAAAGTAAGAGCGCAGAGAGTGGTGTACCCCCCTGCACTGCCTCCGGCGATCGCCATTTTTTCGCCATCAACTAAACCCTTTTGAGCTAAATATTTAGCACCGTTAGCGCAGTCGTCAACATCGACAATTCCCCAACTATCTTGCAGTCTTTTTCTGTATTCTCGGCCGTAACCAGTGCTGCCACCATAATTAACATCGAGCACGGCAAAACCGCGACTCGTCCAATATTGAATTTTCAAATTCATGCTACTAGAAGTAGCAGCAGTTGGGCCGCCGTGACTTTTCACAACTAACGGCGGTTTTTCCCCCGCAGGTGCTGCGAAATCTTGATTTTTCGGGGGATAGAAAAAACCGAAAGCCGTCAAATTGTTTTCCGTGGGAAATTCGATAGGTTCCGGTTCAGAAAGATAACCAGAATCGATGCTTAAATTGCTCGATTTCCGTAAGATTTCTAGTTTGCTTGTTGCTAAATTGAGTTGTACAATAGCAGTAGATTCAGTCGGCGAACCTGCCAGAAAAACAACAGTTTCTCCCCGCCCTTTGATCGACGAAATATCAGTGTAAGGCGTTTCAATTGTTGTCAACTGCTTAGTCGTTAAATCAAGACTCGCTAAATACCACAGCCCTTGCTGAGTGTAGGTGCAAATAATTTTGCTTTCCGAGACAACGGCATAAGTAGACATTCCAAAAACCCACTGAGGAAGTCCGAATTCAGCCGCCATTTCGCACAAGCTGGTTTCTATCTCTGCTTCCCCCCTTACCAAGGGGGGATTGAGGGGGGTTCTAGATGGCCAGCGGTAGAAATTCCACCAGTTCGACTTGTCAGAAACAAAATACAAAACTCCATCGGGCGACCATTCTGGTTGAAAAATCGACTCATCAACCCCGCCAGCAACTAAGTATTTTTCACCTAAAGAACCGTCAGCCTTAATTTCTCCTACCCACAATTCTGTGCCATCCCACGGCATATTTGGATGGTTCCAACAAATCCAGGAAAGTAGAGAACCGTCTGGACTTAAACGAGGGGAAGCATAAAAATCATTGCCCTGAGTTAAGATTTGAATATCTTCGCCGTTATCTAAATTAATGGTAACAATAGTATTGACAGGTTCGCCCTCACCTGCATTGTCTTCGCGCACGCAAATCAGGCGATTTCTCTGCTTGTCAATTATCGCATCTGCATAGCGAGAATTAGCAGCAGGTGTCAGAGGTTGGGGTTGAGAATCTAATGCTTGAGAGTAAATACGTTGGTCGGCAAAATGAGAAAAATAGACAACACCGCCAGCAACTGCAAAGGAAGCGCCGCCGTATTCGTGAACGCGAGTGCGAACATTATAAGGATGCGGTGTCACGTCGTTGATTGTACCGTCAGGAGTGCGCCGCACGAGGACGCTTCTTCCCGCTTCCGAAGGCCTTCCCTCAACCCAGTAAATATCATCGCCGTCAATAGCAATTTGTCCGAGTCCGACACTTCCAGAAACAATTAAATCGGAAGAAATAGGTGATTTCCAAGAGCCGTAAGGTGATACTGTATTCATATAGTTGAGCCAGTTGTGTTTCTCGCACAAAAAAATTAATATTTGTACTTTACACTAATTCAGTCACCGGGGAAGCAAAATGTCCAAAAAACTCGTACTAATGGATCACGACGGTGCAGTTGACGACTATCTGTCAGTCGTGTTGCTGATGACAATGGAGGAAGTCGAAACTCTGGGGGTAATTGTAACTCCTGCGGACTGCTACATTCAACCGGCGGTGAGTGCAACGCGCAAAATCCTCGATTTGATGGGGCGTTCAGAAGTTCCGGTGGCGGCGAGTACGGTGCGGGGACTGAATCCATTTCCGGTGTTATTTCGGCGAGATTCCTTTGCAGTCGATCGACTTCCCATTCTAAATGAAAAAGGAACCATTGACACGCCGTTAATATCACAACCCGGACAAAACTTTATGGTGCGAGTTTTGCAAGATGCAGCCGTACCAGTCACATTAATGGTAACGGGGCCGTTAACAACCGTAGCGCAAGCTTTAGATATCGCGCCCGAAATTGAAAGCAAAATTCAAGAAATTGTCTGGATGGGAGGCGCCCTCAATGTTATCGGCAATGTTAGCAAAGATATGGAACCCGGACAAGATATGTCGGCGGAATGGAATGCTTACTGGGACCCGATAGCAATCGAGAGAATTTGGCAAACCCAAATTCCCGTTGTTATGTGTCCTTTAGACATCACAAATAATGTACCGCTAACTGTAGAATTTTCCAATCTCTTAGCAAAACAGCGCAAATATCCAATTTCCGACTTAGCAGGACAGTGTTATGCCCTAGCAATATCTCAAGATTACTATTTTTGGGACATTTTGGCAACCGCTTATTTAGCGCACCCCGAATATTACCAACTGCGAGAATGGGAAACAGAAATTGTGACCGAAGGCATCAGCCAAGGACGCACAAAAGTTAAAATAGGAGGACGAAAAATTCAAGCAATGGATAAAGTAGACACAGCCAAATTTTACAAATACATATTACAACAGTGGGCGAGGTAAAAATCCCAATATCTGCTATAACTGAGCAAAATCTCCGTACAAAACCCGCCCCGACACAAATATTCACATCCTCTTCTCTTCCCTCTCTTCCTCTGCGCCCTCTGCGCCCTCTGCGGTAAAAAAAACTCCTCTCAAAAATGCTGCCAATTCTATCAATCATCCCCTTAGCCCAAACCCCTCCCGCACCTCAAGAAATCCTCCAAATCCAAGAAGTGCGACCACTCCCCGGACAGTTAGACAACATACCAGTATTTAACAGCAACAGCCCCGAATTAGTGCTGCAAGAAGGAATTTTGCTTTCGACATTTCCCCCGGATGGTAAAAGATTTCCGGCGGCACATTTAAACTTTCCGTTTCAAGGACGTTTCGACATATTTGCCCACCACATAGCCCGCGCACCTTCGCCTGAAGATTTGCGAACATTGTATCAAGGAGTAATTGTTTACAATCCGGGTAATAAACCTGTAACATTAGATATATTGCAAGCTGCAAGTTATCTCAGTCAACCCGATGCACCTTTTATTGAATTGCCGCCGCAAGTCGATAATTCAAACAGTAATATTTACGCAGGGCCGGGAAGTCGCGCTGTGAATGATATTCTCAGAGGAAGGAGACAGTCTGACTTTGAGCCGCAGTTAATTATTCCACCGGGAAAAAGCCAATTGTTGATGAATCATCCGATACCGGTGCGGGAATTGGTACCGCCGCTAAACGGTCGATCGACCTTGATGCGGTTGCGGAGCGATGGTATAGTCTATGTTGCCAGTCTGGCGATGTTTGCCCGACTTGACGCAGAAGGAAACGGACAGGGAAACGAGCGATCGCCCAATTTAGCAGAATGGCAAAACTTATTAGACAATGGTAATATAGCCGGGCCGCGCGATCGAACTCCCACACCACCAGAAATCACCGAAGGTCAACTAATTTACGGCCGAGTTGCCGGTGTAGCATTAGGTTCAGAATGGCGAGCACTTATCTCAGACAATCCCGCCACATCAAACCTAGCCATTCCCCAACCCGGAACAGCATTTTCCTACCCATTAAGCAGCCTCCCGCGCGGAATGCTGGGTACAAATCAAGTGCAAAGTGCGAGAATGCTAGTCCGCTACCCAGATACAGCATACCGCGCCCACGGCAATTACGGAATTCAATACAGTCTCAGCTTGCCGCTGTACAATTCTACCAGCAAAAATCAAACTGTAACAGTCGCGATTCAAACTCCGATTAAGACAGACAAATTAACTTCAGGAGGACTTAGTTTTTTACAACCTCCGGCACCTCAAACTTTTTTTAGGGGGACGGTTCGAGTGCGGTATACTGATGACAGTAAAGTGCCTCAAACTCGCTACGTGCATTTAGTCCAGCGGCGGGGACAGCAGGGGGAACCTTTGGTAAAACTAGAGATGAAATCGGGAGAAAAGCGACTTGTAGAAGTGGATTTTATTTATCCGCCCGATGCGTCGCCGCCGCAAGTTTTGACAGTGAAAACAAATTAAATTTGAGCTGCTGCTACGGGTAGGCAGAGGCCTACAAATACAATACGCACTTAACCAGATTTGATATTAGTTTCGCGTTGGGCTGCCTTGGTTTGTGTCTAGTCGGTATTGGCAAAAAACAAGATGAAGTTCTCAAAAAAATTCTGGATAGTTGCTTGTTTTGTGTACGTTTTAATTCTTCTCAGTATTATGCTTTTAGCAGCTACAGGGAAATTAGTCAACTTTCCTCTCGCTCATCCGCCTTATGACAAACTCGGTCACTTCATTTTGTACGGAATAGCATCTTTTCTGTGCCATAGAGCAAGTGGCAAAAAAAATATGAATTTGTTTAATTATTCAATTCCTTTCGGCCCCGCAATTTTTACTATTTTCACTGCTGCGGAAGAAATGCTGCAAGCGATTTTACCCAATCGTACTGCTAGTATTGAAGATTTTTTATTTAGTTTTGGCGGGATTGCAATTTTTTATTGGATTGGAGAAGTTTGGGAGAGAAAAACAGGGCATTAGACCTCTTGCAAAAATCCTTTCATCAATTGATGGGACGGGCAAGATGGCCGTCCCACAAGAGTTATTTTTTGTGGGACGGGCCGGAGAGCCCGTCCTAATTATTTTTGCAAGAGGTCTATTGATGATATAGAAGGCAGAAGGCAGAAGGAATAAGGAAGTTTGTAGGGTGTGCAATGCACATCGGTTGACGAGTGTCAGCAACTTTTTTTACTGGTGACTCTGCCCGCACGGGTCAAGAGATATGGGTAGCACAAACTGGAGCAAATGTCAATAGGCTGGCTGCTGCTGTCGCCGTTAAAAATTGATGGTTTTTGAACTTGTTTAAGATTAGCAATTAACCGGGATTTCCCATCTCGGCAATGTGTTTGATAGCGTTTAATCACTCTCTTCCAAAAAGGTTTGTACTCGACCGTTCGGTCTCAAAACAACTCGAATTTTCGGGTTTTTTCCATTGGAAACGGCAGAAACAAACGGCTCGCCGGCTAATGGCATATTAATTTGCTCGATATAATCTGCTGCTGCTTTTCCCATCGGCACAATACTTTCAACTGACCCATTTTCATCGATCAGCACGCTGTATTCCAAAGTTTGTTCCATTCCTTCAGGAGGCTTCCAGCGTTCCTCAAAGTAAGTTCTAGCTTCTGAAACTTGAGGAATTGTATCAAATAAAGTGTGGTTTTTTTTGCTAGCCGCCACCTGGTTGTTGTCCTCAGACTCCGCAGGCGGTTGAGCGTCCTCAAGGGCTGGGAGTTCGGTACTGGCGGGGGGGACAATCGGCTCGATGGGGCGGGGGAAGGGTTGCGGCGGGGGAACGGGAAATCGGGAAGCAGACAGGGATGGAGGCAGGGGGGGCGGTACGGCGGGAGCCAGTCTAGGCGGTAGTGGGGGCAGCACGTAGGGTACTGGTGCGGGTGCTTGGGGGGCGGAAATGGAGGGTTCTTCGGGGGCGGGAATAGTGATTGTTTGCCCTTGAGGGAAAGCTGGGGCGCTGGCTGCGCTACCGTTGGCGGGAAATAGCAGGGGTGGCTGCTGGATGGGGCTGGGTCTGTTGGTGGGGGGAGTTGGCGCGAGGGCGATGGGGGGCAAGCTGGGGCTGGGAGAGGCGGCGGTGTTGATGGGCGGGGGCGGCAGGGGCGGTAAACCGGGTGTGGCTGCGGGTGTTGGTGCTGGGGGTGTGGGTAGGGCGGGAACTGGACTGGGGGAAACGCCGGCAGCTAGCTGGGGGTTTCCTGGAGCGGTGTTCAATTGTGGATTGGCGGGGGCTGTGGCGGGGGCTGTGGCGGTTTGCGGGGAGGTGGCGGTTCGATCGAGCATTTTGAGAATTCCTGTCGTCAGACCGGCGCTGGCGACCAGCATTGCTGCCACCTTGAGCCAGGGTGAGGACAGCGGCCGTCGGGGTTCGCTGTTGAGGTTGGGAAGCGCCATCACTTCGGCGGCGCAGTCATCTAGTGCGGTGGCCAAGTCAAACAGTTGCAGGGTGCTCAAGGGAACTACTGGCCCGGATTCTGCAGCGCTCAAAGAGCCTAAAAACAAGTTGTGGGCGAGCAAGCCGCGGGGCTCTAAGCGGGGGGGAACCGGAAGGTAGGCTGTGTTCGGGGCCCAGGTTGCTAGTTCGGAAGTGTTGACGGCTCGATCGAATATAACGGCATTACGCCCGACTTCTGGCGAGTCTGGGCCTGCTGCGGTACGATCGGTTTGAGAGTTGAGGTTGCTTTCCCAATCGCGGGATTCGCCGAGCAAGTTTTGGACGTAGTTGCTAACAGCTTCGTGGAGGGTTTCGAGTTGAATTCGATCGCCCCTGAGAGTAACGTGTTCGGTATCTGGCAGCCTGGGGTCGTCGAGTCGCAGCTCGAAACTTAAAGATTTAAACACGGGTTGGCCCGCCCAGCGAGATAGAGGCGAACTTTTGGCTGTAATTTCCAGCGTGCAAGTGGGGGGCGTGTACCGTTTGAGAACCATAGCAGGAAGGAAGAAGGAAGAGGGAATAACTATGTTTTATCTGATATTTGGCAGTATTCTCAACAAGCTTTTTTAGCAACAGGCAAGATGCCTGTTCCACAATAAATAAATTTTTTGGTGGAACAGGCATCTTGCCTGTTCCCGATGTTTGTGATTCTCGTTCCCATTATGCTTAGCTTAATTCTTAGCGCGATCTAGAAGTGCCAGCCAGAGGCGGCGGTGGCCGCCGGGACTGCTGTAAAACAGCAAATCGATCAGGAGTTTGAGGGCCAAATCAGTCAACTCTCGGCCCGATAAATTTTCTCCATCTTCCATGCGCGAGCCATAAGTGTTGCTGAACCTGTCAATATAATCTCCCAACAAAGCGATTGTGTGAGGTTCGCGGTTTTGCTCTGCCATTTGTTCGAGCAAAGCAACAGCGCGGCGGATTAAAGCTTGGTGCTGTTTTGCCAAATGACAGCTTATCAAAACGAGCGATCGAGCTTCCTCCACATCGAGTTTTTTGCGCCCTCCCTGGCCTTTCCGCAGCGGGTTAGATTGGCGCAGCCGCCACAAAGCTACCCGATCGGCTACCATTGGCTCTAAATTCAGTTCGGCTGCTACCTTGAGCATCGCCTCTGAGCCAATTTCTGCCAGTGCTTCTAGGGCTAACAGCACTAAATCCAGTTGGGCTTTAATGTTGTCCAACTGGGTAGGTTCTGGTGCTTTTTGGGTCAATTCTTCCCAGTTGGGAGATGGGCCCCTTTCGTTTGTGGGAGCGGAGGGCTTTACGGTCGAGCGCATGGCTTCAGCACGGGAAATTAAGACTGGTTGAGGCAGGATATCAAACAGTATGCAGTGATTAAAGCTTTGCGGCCTGTGGGCAACAGCACATCTGTCAATTTGTCTCCATAGCTCGTTGCTTTGATTCCGGCAATCCTAACTGCTGGACGGATTTGCGGGTGAAAAGTTGCGGTTTCAAGTTCGATCGATCGCAATCCGCAAAACCCAGATATTTTTACCCCTAACCATCCTACGCCACCGGCTGCCACAAATCAATGTAAATAAGCGATCGTCACACCTCCACCCCCTTCTTTTTGACTAGCCAACTCAAAGCGGGAAACCTGCGGGTGATTCGCGAGGAACTCGTGAACGCCGCGCCGCAACTGTCCCGTACCTTTGCCATGAATTATCCACAGCACTCCGTATTCCACGGCTTTGGAAAGAGCTCTGTCTATTTCGATTTCTGCGTCTGAGACTCTCGCACCCCGTAGGTCGATCGAATTATTAGCAGTGCGAATAGCAATTTCGGGATTGGGTTTTGGAGCTTCCGCCGCTGCTTGCTTAGCTTTCGCCGTAGCGAGTGCTTGTGCTTGGGCTGCAACCTTGGCTAATTGAGCTTTAGTTTCCGGTTTTTGACCGTCGAGGGATTCAATTTCTCCTAGTTTGACAGTCATTTTCATAATCCCAAACCGAACGCTCAACTCTTCGTTAGCGTCGGGGCCGCTGAGGACTTCGGCGGTTTGACCCAAGCTGGGAATGCGGATGCGATCGCCCACTTTCGGCATAAAACTCGGTTTGGGTTTAGCCGGTTGCTGTCGAGAGGGCAGGTGTTTTTGGGAAATTTGATTTAAGGTTTCTGTCGCTTGTTGGGCATTTTGAGCCGTCTGGTTGCCCGACTGCAAGCGACGAATGATTTGAGCAATTTCTGATTTTGCCGACCCTATCGCCTCATTTACTGCCACTTCCTGAGCTATTTTTAGTTCTCGCTCCCGCTCTTGCAAAGCGGCTGCTTTTTGAGAAACTTCTCTGTGCAATTTTTCGGTTTGGTGTAGCAGTTGAGTTGCTTCTCTGGCCTTGGTTTCCTGTTTCCGGCGCTGTGCTTCGAGTCCAGCAATTACTTGATTAACATCTTGAGAGGCTCCCCCCACATAGGTTTGAGCTTCTTCGACTATGGATGCTAGCAAACCGAGTCTTTTGGCAATGGTGAGGGCGTTGGAACGTCCGGGAATTCCCCACAGCAAGCGATAGGTTGGCTGCATGGAATTGTCGTCAAATTCTACTGAGGCATTTTCAAAGCGGGAGTCTTGATATTTGAGGGCTTTGAGTTCGCCAAAGTGGGTAGTTGCAACTGTTAATAGGGAATGTTGGGCGAGGTATTGCAACAGGGCGATCGCCAATGCACTGCCTTCAGATGGGTCTGTACCCGCTCCTACTTCGTCTAACAAAACTAAAGATTTGGGAATTGGTAATTGGGAATTGGTAATTGGGATTTGGGGTTTGGGAATTTGTAATTTAGGTTTGAGAATTGGGAGAGCCGAAACAGTGTTCTGCGTATCTGTGGCTTCTTCGTCTTGCTGTTGGGAATTAGTAATTGGAAGGTTTGATTTTTCTTCCCCTTGGGCCTGCGATTTATTTTGTAAAACTTCTAAAATGCGGCTGATGCGGCGGATATGGCCGGAGAAAGTAGACAAACTTTGCTGCAAAGATTGTTCGTCACCAATATCGGCCAAAATATTGTCGAACCAAGGCAATTCTACGGGTTCGCGGGCGGCAACAAACATTCCGGCTTTCGCCATTAAAGCTGCCAAGCCCAAGGTTTTGAGGGTGACAGTTTTGCCGCCAGTGTTGGGGCCGGTGATGGCGACGACGCGGATGTGCGGCCCGATCGTTAAATCGACCGGCACGACTGGAAAGCCTTGCTCGTGCTGTTGCTGCCAAACTAATAACGGATGGCGCAACTGGCGCAGGGTAATTTGCGATCGCAGGTTGCGAATTAATAATTGACTGTTTTCTGAGTTTTCCTCATCTTCTTTTTCCTCATCTTCTGTTTCGGGATTTTTTGGTGCTAATTCTGGCTCTCCCAATTCGATAAATTTCGGCGGATTTGCTTGCAACCAATAACTATAACGCGCTTTAGCGGCCGCTAAATCTAAAGTTGTAACTACAACCACCAATCTGTCTAAATCGGGTTTTACTGCTGCGACTTGCTCCGTGAGGGCGCGGCGGACTGCTTCTTCTTCGGCTTGTTCTTGCCTGAGCAACTGCCGCATTTGGTTGTTAAGATTGACTGTATTGTGGGGTTCTACGTAGAGTGTCGCGCCGCTGGCCGAGGAGTCGTGAACGATGCCCGGTATGGCATCTTTTTGGGGAGCTTTGACGGGAATGACAAAGCGTCCGCTTCTTTGGGTAATTAGCTGTTCTTGTACGGCGTTGGATTGGCGCTGCAAAATCCCCTGCAATATTTGATAAATGCGATCGCGCAACTGTCGCATTTGGACTCTAATTCCTGCTAATTTAGGAGTGGCTCTGTCTGCTACTTGAGCGCGATCGTCTATACAGCGATGGATTTCTTGCTCTAGTTCGGGATAAGTCCGCAATTGGGCTGCCAGTTCTTTGAGCGTCGGCACATCTGCCTGAGAGTCAATTATCCGGCGCAATTGCCTTGCTCCGGCGAGGGTAGTAGCAATTGCCAGCAATTCTTCGCCGCTGAGCAAACCTTGGAGTTCGGCTCGCTGCAGGGAAGTGCCGATGTCTTGGATTCCTTCAAAACTCAAAGCACCGCCAGCGCGGCTCTCTAACTGATAAGTTTCCTGAGTTTGGGCGAGGAGTTCGGCTGTTTGAGCTTGAGTTGCCGGGATTGCGAGGTCAAGGGCGGCGGCGACGCCGAGTTTGGTGGCCGCGAAGGTAGCCAAGTGCTGACACAGGCGCGGCCATTCTAATAGTTCTAGTGTTTCGGCTTGAATCAAAGTTGAGGTGGTGTTGGTAATTGGCATTCCCAGGCGCTGACCGAGAAGGTGAATTTAACGATACTATTAATTAATTTTAAAGTTTTTTATTGTTTCCTGGCGCAATTTGAGAAAGTATCTGCGATCGCCCTCCGCAGTCTTTCTGCCGAAAGCTCTGATGTAACATTATTACGAAGGAGAAAATTGGCATTTTTGCATTACCCGTCTAAAATTATACCTTCTCGTGATACCATTTCCCAAAAAATATGCAACTTTAGGCAAGCTCCCAACTATTATACAGTAAGTCAATCGATTTTAGATTTTAGATTTTAGATTTTAGATTTTAGATTAAAGAATTGAAGCATTGACTTGCGCGAGATAAATTCGGGGGGCAAGTTTCTCGGATACACGTTTCTAATTTCTCTACGGATGAATCACGTGGCGGGTATCCTGGATGTTTTCGGTCATTACCAATTTTTTACTCTAAAATATAAAATCTAAAATGGTATGGGCTATTTTGGGTTTTGAGGGAGCGGGTATGGGCTGTTTTTTGATGTAATTGAACTATTTTGGAATTTTAAATCTGTCAGCGCACTTCTGGCGGTTGTATCCTAAAAAGTAATTTGTGGAGATGATAGAAGTATGGCAAAGATTCTGGCGATCGTCGCGGATACTGTGACTTTTCAAGTTGTCCAAGAGTTACTCAGCCAAGAGGGACATCAGGTGAGAGTCGTTACCGACGACCAAGAGGGTTTAGACTTGGCGAAGGAATTGTCCCCCGATGCGATAATTTGCGACGGGACTTCACCTCAAATCAACTTTTTGGAGGTGTGCCGGCTGGTGAAAGCCGATTCCCTACGGGATAGCTTCGCTTCACGAGAATTGGCGGCAGCCTATTTTATTCTGCTGACAACACCGGAGCAATTTGATGAAGTTCAAGAATTGGATGCGCCCTTTGACGATTTTCTGTTTAAACCGATAGTTAAGCAGGAATTATTGGCGCGGGTGCGCGCGTCTAAGCGATCGCAGGATTTGAGGGGGCGGTTGGAGTTAACCCAGCAAGAATTGGATCTGTCGCGCGATCGAATGCTGCAAACTGAAAAAATGTCTAGTTTGGGCGAATTAGTGTCTGGGATAGCCCACGAAATTAACAACCCAATTACTTTTATTTACAGCAATCTAACTCACGTCCAAAGCTACGCAACCGATTTAATTGAACTGCTGCGATTGTATCAAAAAGAGCTAGTCAATCCCGGAGCGGAAATTCTGCAAAAGCAGCAAGATATGGATGTGGAATTCGTACTCGACGATTCATTGAAAATTGTGAGTTCCATGCGTACCGGGAGCGATCGCATCCGCCAAATAATTTTGTCGCTACAGGATTTTTCCCGCAGCGATCGATCGGGCTGGCAGTTATTTGATGTTTCCGACGGTTTAGAAAATACTCTGTTGTTGTTGCAGCACCGCTTGCCGGCTCGCGAGGGAAGGCGAGACATCAAGGTGATGAAACAATTCGGCAATTTGCCACAGATTGAGTGTTATGCAGGTCTGCTCAATCAAGCTTTTCTGAATATCATCAATCACGCGATCGATGCTTTGGAAGAGTCGGCTCAAGAGTTGGAAGAGTTGGAATCCATCAAATTTAAGCCTGTGATTTTGATTACCACTCAGGTAGTCGATGCTCAGCGAATTTCGATTGAGATTGCTGATAACGACATCGCACATAGCAAAGATATCACAGCCCAAATTTCCGATCCATTTTTGGGAGCAAAACCTGCGGAACCACCCATATCATCGGGACTTGCTCTCAGCTATCGGATAATTGTAGAGCAGCACAAAGGAGAGTTCAAGTGTTTTTCCGAACCGGGTAAAGGCACTAAAATTCAGATAGAGCTTCCGCTGCGTCACAGTTAATTAACAGTATTTACCGTGGGTGGGGGCGGATTTTTGAGATTGTTGGTTGTAGCCTGAGATTATGGTGAATCCGCCCCTACAATGACTGCATTTTTTTAATATAAAATTTTATAGATGGAAGGGCAGAAGTTATCAAAAAGAGACTTTAGTTAATATTCAAGAGATTTGAATAGTCGCCGAAAACAATTTTTAATCCGGTAATAAAACAGGCGTTGGTGGACTTACGCAACAATCCTATGGATAGGGGCAACCACGGGGGATTGCCCCTACAAAACACGGTTATGTAGATCTTGTGTGTCTAGGAGTGGAATAATTAAAGGGAGACTTGCGCGCCTTGAGTATCGAGGCCGATCGCACGCACCTCAGCCTTTACCCCAAAGTCCCCCCAAGCAGCCGCCATCGCTTTCTCAACCGCATCAGCATTAGTAACATCCGTTAAAGCCAAAAGCGTCGGCCCGGCACCGCTAATTACCATTTCATAGGCCCCTGCATTCAGGGCAGCTTGTTGCACCGCTTCATATCCCTTAATCAGAGATTGCCGGTAAGGTTGGTGAATTTTGTCTTGGAGGGCGCAGCGCAGCCAGTTTTGATTGCCAGTTTCCAAAGCCCGCACTAGCAAACCGAGGTGTGCAGCATTAAAAATCGCGTCAGCCCGACTGTAATCTGCTGGCAAAACTTTGCGGGCTTCGGCTGTAGAAAGTTCAAAATCGGGAATGGCTACCACGGGCACAATATTTGGATGCCAGGGAATATCGCAAATCTCCCAGGAACCGCTTGGTGTATTGCTAGCAGCGAGGCGACATCCTCCGAGTAAAGCGGGGACAACGTTGTCGGGATGTCCTTCAAGTTCGATCGCCAATTGCATCACTTCCACCTGACTTAAAGGCTTTCCGGCTAATTCATTTGCACCGACTAACCCACCGATAATAGCTGTGGCGGAACTTCCTAAACCTCTAGCCAGCGGCACTTGCATATCTATATGTATGGCTATAGAGGGTGGCGATTGGTTCAGGCGATCGTATAACTTGACAAAGGCTAGATAAGCGAGATTGCTGTCATCTGTCTTGACTTTGGCGGCTTCTTGGCCTGTAACTGTAATTTTTAGTTTCTCGGTTGCTGAGGGTTCGAGTCGGGAGAATTGGAAGCGGTTGTAGAGGCTTAAAGCGGCGCCGATGCAGTCAAAGCCGGGGCCTAAATTGGCGGTTGTAGCGGGTACAGTAACGGTAACGGTGGAAGTTTCGGGCATTTTTTGAATAGTTAATTTGGAATGTTTAACCGCCGATGAATGCGGATGAACGCCGATCGCAGGTATTATACTATGTTTTCAAAAGCCATTTATTCTTGCAGCATTTGAAGATGCTGTATGGCATCTTGATAATCGTTGGTATTGCCGTCTTTTTGATAAATTTCCGCTGCTTTCTGATAATCTGCGATCGCCCCGTCTTTGTCTTCTAAGAACTCGCGGACTCTGGCGCGGTTGTAGTAGGCGTCGCCGTAGTTGGGGTTAATTTCAATTGCGCGATCGAAATCTGCTTTTGCTGCTGGATAATCTTTGAGATTGCGGCCGTGGATGATGCCGCGTTTGTTGTGGGCTTTGGCGTAGTTGGGGTTGAGGCGAATAGCTTCGGTGTAATCGGCGATCGCCCCTTGAATGTCTCCCGCCTCTGATTTGGCTAAAGCACTATTAAATAAGTCTTCCGCAGGATTTTGAACGATGAGTATTGGCGCTGACTCTGCTGGAATGGCAGGGGATATGCCACCCAAAACGGTAACAAATCCTAAAATGCCGATCGCCGGGTAAAAGTGTTTCATAAATCTAAGCAAAAATTCGAGCGACAGAGCAACTAAAACCAGGTAACAAAGGCGAGGTCAATTCATCAGCGTTCAACAGCGTAGCAATGAGCCTTAAACTTGCTTGTTCCCTGCGATAAACTTCTATTTGCTCCAACCGCCAATTCACAATCCAGTATTCCTGTACTCCTCGTACCGAATAGAGTCTGAGTTTCAAATCTCTATCCCGTCTTTCATTGTCTGCACCGGGGGATAATACTTCAACAATTAACTCGGGTGCGGCGGTTAAATGGCCTGCTTCGTCTAGCAAGATAGCCAAGCGTTGGTTGCTAATCCAAACCACATCAGGAATAACACAATCTACATCGGTAAAAATAACCCCTGGACTAATTACTGATTCTCCTAATCCTGTTTTTAGTGACCAAGTTTTTAACTCCATGCAGATATTAGCACAAACTTCTTGATGATTCCAGTGTGCCGCCCATGTCATCAATAGCTCCCCATCAATAATTTCGTAACGATCGCCGTTATCGGGCAATAGTTCTAAATCGGCGGTAGTCCAGCGTACTTTATCAGATATTGTCTGGCTCATACAAGCAGTCTTGATAGGTGATACAAACATTCTAAACGATCGAGCTTCTTGTCGCTCCACAGCTTGAAACAATCCGGCTACACTGACTTTCGCTTTTTGCAGGCGAGACTCAGAATATTGAAACCCGCCTGGGCGCGGGTTTCGTTTTTGTATGGGCGATTTCGCATCGCCGAATTGTCCGATCGCCCAATTTAAAATTATTGAAAATTTCAAATCGCGCGATTACTTCAAAATAGTTTTAGAAGCAATCCGAGTTTTCTTGCGATCGGCTTCACTCAATTGTTCGCCAGACTGCAAACGAGTAGCAGAAGTTTGCAGCACAGTTGCGGCACTTTTATCGCCCATTTGCAGAGCAGTTTTCGCAGCAGTTTGCAGCATTGTCGCCGCGCCGGCTCGATCGCCCTGTTGCAATCTAGTTTCTGCGAGTTGAGTTTGGCGGTATTTAGCCAAAGCTAAAATGTGCTGCTGTACCATCGGGTTAAGTGCCGGCTGATAAACTTTCAGGACATTAGCGGAAAGTGCAACAGGATCGGAAAGCAAACCTTGACCGACACTCGGATCGTCGTAGCGAATTTGCAATTGCCCGATCGCCTGTGTACCTTCGGGCAACTGTCCAATATAAATATTAGCCAAAACTACTCGCTCTATATCCTTCATTAAATCTCCCAGGCGTACCATAAAACGATCGCCCTCTTGCTGTACCGGTAATTCGATCGTATCCGGGGCAACTTGGGCGATCGGTTTGAGTTCGGCTAACCGCACTTTTGGCATTAGGGAAAATAGCAAATAAGCATTAGTCAAACCTACACCTTGGACGCGGCTAAACAGTTTGCCAAACTCGTCAACCGCATCTTCAGGACGCTGAATGTGAGCCAGAGCACCGCCGCCTGCATCAGCAATCTTTTCCAGAATATCCTGGTTCCAGTTATCGCCAAATCCCAGAGAATTTAAAGTCATGTTGTAGTCGGCCGCCAATTTAGCCAACTTCAAACACCGGCTGTCGTCGCCGTGTTCGTTTTCGCCGTCAGTCAGCAGAAATGCCTGAGATATAGCTTCTTTTTTACCTTTGCCCAACTCTTCAATACCTAACTTAATGCCCTCATCAATTGCTGTGCCGCCGGCCGATCGCAATTGCTCAATTTGCCGTTTAATGCTACTGGGGTCTCCCACAATTTGATTGGGGACGAGGACTTTGGCTTTGTGGTCGAAAGCCACCGCGCAAAAGCGATCCCCAGGCTTCAACCTGTCTAGCAAGCGTCCGGCGGCTTGTTTGACGGTTTCCAAGGGGCGTCCGCCCATCGAACCGCTGTGGTCGAGAATCAGGCACAGGTTTAAGGGTACGCTGGAGTCGATCGAGCTTGCCATCGCAGATACTGAAATCGCTAGCTGGCGCTGGGTCGAGGGCGCGGCAGCGTCAAGGTTAGGGTCGTTTAAAACCGGGAGCAAACTAACTTTCATGCGGGATACCTAAAGATTGCGTTAGTATTTCTTTAAGAATAGCTCCATCAGTTCAGGCAACATTTCGGTTATATGAACACACCAATTAAAGCTGTGCAATCGCCATACTACGGGGAAGGGAACTCTCGGACGCCACCTCCAGATTTGCCATCCCTGTTGCTGAAGGAGCGGATCGTTTATCTGGGGATGCCTCTGGTGCCTGCGGTAACAGAACTGATTATCGCTGAACTGTTGTTCTTGCAGTACGAAGACCCGGATAAGCCGATCAAAATCTACATCAACTCGACCGGCACTTCTGGTTACAGTGGCGAACCCGTCGGCTTTGAAACAGAAGCCTTCGCTATCTGCGATACGATCAGGTACATTAAGCCGCCTGTGCACACTATTTGCCTCGGCTCGGCAATGGGGATGTCTGCGATGCTGTTAGCGGCTGGTACAAAAGGCTTTCGAGCGAGTTTGCCCCACGCTTCGATTGTGTTGCACCAACCCAAGGCTTACACGCGGGGTCAAGCAAGCGACATTCAAATTCGGGCTAAGGAAGTGCTGGCAAATAAAGCAACGATGCTTGAGATTTTTGCAAGCTGTACAGGCCAACCAATCGAAAAGATTACTAAAGATATGGATCGGTTGCTGTACCTGACGCCCCAGGAAGCTAAAGAATACGGTTTGATCGATCGCGTTCTTGAAAGTTCGGAAGAATTGCCGAAACCGCTGCCTGCAGGAGTCATCTAATTCGGTTAGGGGGTATTAGTTATTAGTTATTAGTTATTGGTTAGGGTTTAGGGGTCATTATAACCAAAAACTCAAAAACCGGAAATAACAAGTAACAAATAACTAATAAACCATAACCAATTGCCCGATCGCCAATTACCAACTAAACGGAGTTCCGAATTATGCCTATAGGTGTGCCCAAAGTTCCCTACAAAATGCCGGGTGGTTATGATACTCAGTGGATTAATATCTACGATCGCCTCTACCGGGAACGGATTATTTTCTTGGGCAGGGACGTTGACGATGAAATTGCCAATCAAATCATCGCTGTGATGCTCTACCTCGATTCGGAAGATTCAGGTAAGGATATTATTTTGTACATCAATTCCCCAGGCGGAATGGTGTCGGCAGGCATGGCTATTTTTGATACCATGCAGCACATTAAATCGGACGTGGTGACGATTTGTGTGGGCTTGGCTGCTTCGATGGGTTCTTTCCTGTTAGCTGCCGGTGCGAAAGGAAAACGGTTAGCTTTGCCTCACTCGCGAATCATGATTCACCAGCCTTCTGGGGGCACGCGGGGACAAGCAACGGATATTCAGATTGAGGCGAAAGAGATTCTGCGGCTGCGCCACGAACTCAATAATATCTATGCTAAGAATACTGGCAAGCCGATCGAGAAAATCGAGAAGGACATGGATCGCGACTATTTCATGTCCGCTGAGGAAGCCAGAGAATACGGCTTGATTGACAGAGTGATCGAAGATCGTCCGTAAGTTATTTTTGCGCTACCGTAGTGCGGGCAACCCTCGCACTACAACCTAGTTCGCAGTAAATTTTGGCAGAATCTTTACATTTAAGGATTCTGCCATATTTAACTTAACAGCCGGGAAGTCCAAGGCGTGTATAAGGCGGAGATATCTTGGAGGCGTCCGGGCGATCGCAGTACCCCGAATAAATTCAGCAAGAGGATGAAAGGCGCGGCGGTCGGAGGTACGGAGCGAGTCCATTATACTTTGGGAGCATCCTGATTCTCAATGTATATTCTAAGCATTGAAACAGTAGCACCACTACAAGATGCGATTTTCTACTAACAAGTCTTGCGCTTTTAGCATTCACACATTATATTTGAGGAAGGTCGAAAAAAGGAAGATATCATTGCAGCTAACCTACAAGTACAAACTGAAACCCACTCGTCCCCAAGCAGTGACGATATCGACTCACCTGGAACTCTGCAGGCGACAGTATAATTACCGTTTGAGCGAGAGATTCAAATGGTGGGAAGCTACCAGAACACCCATCAATACTTGTCCTTTGAATGCTTCTATAGTCTCAGTAGAGGAAATCTACAAGAATATTCCTCTGACTAGAGTGCAAACCAGAGATGGCAGGAAAAAAGATGAAGCAGGCAATCCCATAACAAGAAAGGGTGATATTTTCTCAAATATGGATGGTGGTTATGTACA
This sequence comes from Microcoleus sp. D3_18a_C4, assembly GCF_036702415.1. Taxonomy (NCBI): domain Bacteria; kingdom Bacillati; phylum Cyanobacteriota; class Cyanophyceae; order Oscillatoriales; family Microcoleaceae; genus Microcoleus; species Microcoleus sp. D3_18a_C4. The sequence goes on from NZ_JAUBTI010000001.1 coordinate 148,397, forward strand.
GTGGCAAACCGTACAGTTAGCTGACTTGAAAAACACCAAGAAACTATTTCCTGATTACAAAAAGTTGGATGCCCAAGTCTTACAGGATGTAGTCAACAGGGTAGAAACTTCTTTCTCAAACTTTACGATACTTGACAAGAATGGCCGCCGTAGGGGGAAGCCTAGATTTAAAGGTTTTCATTATTACAAATCGTTTACTTATCCTCAACTTGACAATTTGAATATTATCAAAGATGAGCAAAGCAGGATTTGTATTGACCTAGCGAAAATAGGTCAAGTGCCGATGGCATTCCACAGACCAATACCGAAAGGATTCAAGGTTAAGACGGGAACGGTTATCAGAGAAGCAGACGGATGGTATATTTCCCTAACGCTAGAAGATAAAACAGTGCCAGTAACGGTTGCAGAAATTCAACCGACTGCCGAAAACTGTCTCGGTATTGATTTGGGAATTACGAATTATCTCTATTTGTCCAATGGCGAACGAGTCGAAAATCCTAGATTTTTGAGAAGGTCTTCTGAGAAGTTGGCCAAACTTCAAGCGAGGTTAGCTAAAAGAGTTAAAGGATCTAAGTCTTGGAAAATTATCAAAGACAAAATTTCCAAACTTCATCAATTTGTAGCTAGAACAAGATTAGATTTTCAATTCAAGACTGCACATAAATTATTCAATAAGTGTGATGTTTTAGTTTTGGAAGACTTGAGTCTCAAGAATCTAACTAGACGCGCCCAAGTTAAGACTGATATTGAGGACGGCAATCTGGTCTACTTGCCCAACGGTCAAGCGGCTAAGAGTGGCTTAAACAAATCAATGCTTGATGCTGCTCATGGTCAGTTTGCTACTGTTATCAAATATGTCGCTGGTAAACTAGGTAAAAGCGTTGTATTCGTTGACCCGAAAGGCACTTCTCAACATTGTTGGAACTGTCTCAACAAAGTGCCTAAAGAATTGTCTGAGCGATGGCATTCTTGTCAGTGTGGCGAGGAACTCGAGAGAGATGAAAATTCAGCCAAGCTTATCAAAAAGATTGGCTTGAATTACGAAAGTGGCGGTGGTTCTACGTCACTCAAAAAAGCCCTTGCAAACAGGGAAAAAGAAGCCTGCAGTCTAACGATACTCCGTTGACCGTCAGGTTTGTTCACTGGTATTATCAACGCTCATTCATGCTAGATGGATATTGCAGATTATTACCGACAGTTAGGACTGAGGTCTGGCGCGAGTTTATCGCAAGTTAAGGCCTCTTATCGGAAGTTAGCGAGACAGTATCACCCCGATGTGAATCCGGGAAACGAACAGGCTAAAAATAAGTTTATTGCTATTACGGAGGCTTATAAGTTCCTGGTGAAAATTGCCCCCCCCGATGTTGCGGAGTCGAAAGTTGCCAATTCAACTGTGCCCCCTACTTCGACACCGCCGGATCGGGGGGTGAAAGCTCAACCGCAGGCAGTTAAAGTGACTCGAAAAGAGGCCGCGGTTCAATCTCATGCGGATCTGTCGGCGGTAGAACAAAAGTTAAAGCAAGATGCTTATTTTGAGTTGCAGCAGTTGCTGAAATATCAGAGGTTCCCGCGGGCGATCGCCTTGATTGAGGGTTTGGCCCAGCGGGTTCCCGAAGATTTGGAGGTGCGTCAGTGGCAGGCGATCGCCTATCAGCGCTGGGGACGACATTTGATCGGAGAAAAGCAGGTTGATAAGGCGAGAATTTATTTGAAAAAGGCTGTGAAAACTGACCCTCACAATCGGGCTTTGTGGGCGGAAGTTGAGCGGGATTTTCGCAGGTTGGAACAGATTTATTGAAGCGATGTTGCGTCCCCCTTTTGCAGGGGGTCTGCGTCGTGAATTTTTAATTTTTCTAAAATAACTTGGGTATTTTCAGGTCGGTTTTCCGGTAGCGGTTCCATCAATTTGTCGATCGACTCTAGGAGTAACGGGTCAATATCTACAGCCTGGTTCCTCCAATTAATTTTACCAGTTTTTCCATTAACGGGAAAGTCGATCGGCTCTATGCCTGTTAATAAATGTACAAAAGTACGCCCTAGGGCAAAAAAGTCCGATCGCACGCCTGCTTTACCTAGAATTTGTTCCGGTGCGGCGTATCCAGCAGAACCTATGGGTGCGGTCTCTATCTCTGCTTCTGTGGCGGCGCCGAAGTCAATTAATCTCAATTTTCCATTGGCTTCAACCATCAGGTTGGATGGCTTAATATCCCGATGCACTACATGATATTTGTGGATTTCCTGCAAAATATTGCTCATTTGTTGCAGCCAATCAAGAGCGAGATTTTGAGAAACGTACTGTTTTTTAGTTAAGAATTCTGCCAAGTTTTCTCCGCAAATTTTTTCCATCACCAAACAAGACAATTTCTGGAAGTTATGGGGGAGTTTAATTTGGAAATAACCGTCAGGTTCGACTTGGGGAACTGAGCCCTTTCCGGCCAGCCAAATCAAAACTCGCGCTTCTTGCTTGAACACGCGAACTAAATCGGGATTGTGTGTGTGTTTCAAGACTTTTAAAATTTTGACAGTTCCCCATTCGTTTTCCCCGGTTCCCAAGTCTTCGACTTCAAAGATGTCTGTGGGGCGTGCGGGATTGGGCGATCGCACTGGTTTAAGGATACGATAGCGATCGCCAATTAACAAATCCGTGCCACAAGCCTGACAATTTTGAGCAGCAGCAGGATTTTCACGTTGTTCGCATTGAGGATTGATGCAGTAAATCATACCATTTTAGATTTTAGATTTTAGATTTTAGATGGGAAATGACTGACGCTGTATCGGTTTAGAGCTTGCTTTTGCATTCTTTTTTGGGGAAGTCGTATCACTTTGATTGATAAATTAGCATAAAACCCAGTAAGTCGAACCTGCACGATCGCATTTGTACGGTTCACGTTGAAGTTTGAGTTTGAGCTTGTACTCTGTTTATAAGCTTTCTTTTCTAGGCGCGGTGTCAAGAGCTCCCGCCGCTACCGTACCCAGCAATTTATCTCTCAAAAACTCGGCAAAATCTCTAGCGTCGCTGCGGATCAAGTGAACACCGTCATTGGTACGCCATTCTCGATCTTTTGGGGGCGGCAGCCACTCAAAACGATCGGACGGAAACAGCTTTTTAGCCAATTCTCGGACTTGTTTTCTCCTGATTGCAGCGTCAACTCGCGACTCAACCGGTATGTCAAATAAAACTACTTTAGCCCCGGTATTTTTTTTGATTTCTGCGATTTGACTTTTAATAAACTCAGCTTCTTTTTTTATAGCTTCTGCATCTTTTTCAGACAAAGGTTGACTTTGAATATCAACTACCGTTTGGATAGCTTTTTGGGATAAGTCGGGAGTAAGATATCGACCTTCTAATCTATCTAGTGTCTCTCGCGTCATCAGTTTTAGATTCTGCTTTGAGCGACTTTTTAAAGAATCCACAAAAATGCTAATCGGACGGTATTCCTCTCTCATCATCGGTAGATACTGGCGTAACCAATAAAAAAGAGGATGATACAAAGAATCCATTAATTCTGGATCTATTTTCCGAACAATAGTATCGTTAATTTCCACCAAAACAATAGGAGGCTTGCTTTTACTTCTTTTAACTATTTCTAAACCTGTTTGGCTCGCTCCTCCCCCCAAAGCTATGCTCTTTACGCCCTCTCCAATGTGTTCAACATTAAGGTTGGCCGCTAGAGAACTACCTACCATTACCATTTTTAGATCGGAATTATCCTGATATACATACCTTTGAGTTTTAACAATATTATTTTGAAGCAGGCTAACTCCGTCGGAAGCAGGCAAAACTCCGCCGCTGACAAGCGCTTGATAAAAACTCATTATAAACAGAAAAATTAGTACCGGGCGCAAAATCGGTCGCAACGGGAATTTGACAAACATAGAACACCTTCTAGAATTGGAAATAAATAAATTGTTTCGAGCTGCCACTGTTGAGGAATATCATTGCTAGCATAATTCCTAAAGCTAAATCTTGATAAAGGCTCCAGACTTTTTGGCCGTTTTTATTTGAATCCTGTTTCATCCGATTTTGCCAAGTGGGAAAATGGGGAATGTGATAAATCACTACTGGTAGCGAAAAAATTAGCGTCGGAATAATGTGACTCCAACCGGGCTTGACTTTATAGTTGCGAACTAAAGTAACTGCGAAGTCAACCGCTTCTTCAAATCGTGGCAGTTTGAAAAGCAGCCATCCCACGGAAACAAAAGAGAAAATTCCTAAAACGCTAAGGCTGTCCAATAATAATTGCTGCCAGATGGGTTTGGTTTTTACTTGATTTGGTTCTGGCAATTTGTTTTTGGATTTGTCGAACCCAAAAAAGCGTTCTACTGCTAAACCTAATCCGTGATAAATTCCCCAAACTGCATAACTCCAAGCAGCGCCATGCCATAATCCTCCTAAAGTCATTACTATCATTAAGTTAACATAAGTTCGGATTTTTCCTTTGCGGTTTCCGCCGAGGGGAAAGTATAGATAATCTCTGAGCCAAGTTGAGAGGGAAATGTGCCACCTTCTCCAGAATTCGGAGAGGGAACGCGAGATGTAGGGAAAGTCGAAGTTGTCTGGAATTTTGTAGCCCAAAGCGGCTGCAAAACCGATCGCAATTAAGGAGTAACCGGCAAAATCGGCGAAAATTTGTATTGAGTAGCCAAACAGCAGTGTCAGGTTGGTAAGAGTTCCAAATCCTTGGTAGTAGGGAAAGCTGATCCAGAAGGTATAGTCTTTTAAGTTGTCGGCGATGACCATTTTTAGGAAGTAGCCAACAACGAGCGAGCGAAAAATGAAATTCCAAGGAATATCTTTAAAGTATTTAGGAACAATCTGGGGATAAAAAGTCTTGGATTTTAAAATCGGGCCTGACAGTAAATTGGGGAAAAAGCTAATAAAAAATGAAGTATTTAGCAGGTGTTGGCTAAAGTTGGGCGAGACGTAAGCGTTTGATTCGGTTTCGCTTTTGTTTTTTTGAGTCAGTACGTCTACGATTAAACTTATGCCTTCAAATGTGTAGAAAGAAATGCCGATGGGCAGAGGCAATTTTAAGAATAAATAAGCAATGCTGCCTTCGGAGCGAGCAATATTAAAAACATCGGTAACAAAGTTAGTTAGCAAACCGGCGTATTTAAACAAGCTCAAAATTAATACATTGAGAACGACTCCCGATAAAGCCCAAAAAAATCGCTGTTTCTTGTCAGAAATTCGGGCAACTTGAAAGCTGACTGTAGCGTTGATAATAATGGAAAGTAGCAGAATCAGCAACAGTGCGGGGGCGCTCCAACTGTAAAAAATAAAGCTGGCAATTATCAGGATGGGAACCTGCACTTTTTGCAACGGAGGGAAATAATATATGGCGAAAACAATCGCAAAAAATACTAAAAATTCAATACTGTTAAATAACATAATTTGTGATTTTGCTCTTTTACGTAGCCTGTGACCCACTATATCAAGCGCCTGGGACTCATGGCAAGAGTGGCCCAGAACCCGATCGCGATCGCGCATCCTACCAAAGTGTAGCAAATATCACTCTTTGTTAGCGCTGCGACTACCTCTTGAGATAGATGCGGAAATCCCTCCCAGGGCGTGTTGTCATATCGGGAAACATTTCTTAACATATAGATAACAAAGGGAATCCGAGGAGACAGCAAAAATCCTTAAGCCCTTGGGGTGCCCCGGTTAATCAGACTTTTCGCAAACAAGGGCTAAATCAATGAACAAGCAGCAAAACTCCGAAGTTTCAGCATTTTTGCCCATGCTCCAAAAAGGCATTTGGCTGTTTGGGATTCTCTCTTGGATATTCGGGCTGACAGATAGAACTATTGCACTATTATCTGACGGATATTTGTCGGCGATCGATATTGTCCAGCTATTTACAGCATCCTTTTTCTTCATTAGCTGGCTGTTGTTAAGCCCGTTTTGGGGTATTAACTCCCAGAGTCAGCCGAAGGAAGAAGCATCTCCCTAGTTTTTAAGTTGTAATGTTAGTTTCTCGATCGCTATGAGTTTCTTCTGGGGCAAAGCGGGCCGGCCAAATGCGATCGCAAAAAAACAAAGTTCCCGCCGTCACGCACAGCGGAATCGCCAACAGATTCAACAGCGGAATGCTCACCAAACCCAAACAAACCAAACCAAAACTCCCGCTGGCCGGCAAACTAGCCCAAATTATCTCCAACTTCTCCTGAAAAGGTCGCCTCCGCCTCTCCAAAGGTGCATCTAAAAAGTCCAAACAGACAATAGTCGCGCCCAAAGCTACGCCACCCAAACTGCTAAGAATAGAGCCGACACCAGGGATAAAATTTAGCAGCAGCAGGGGTATACCGACGCTCAACAAAATTTGTAGTTTTCGCAGTTCAAAGGCGATCGCCCTTTGAATATCCCCAAAACTACTCGCCAAATTCATTGGTGCTTCTGCGGGCAATTGACCGTTCCGCAGCAGTTCCAATTGTTCGGAAAGTTTGCCGTACCACGGCGAACCTAAAATCACGCCAAACTGCACTAATAAAAATCCAATTATCAGCAAAAGTCCTGACACTAGGAGTAGGCGCAGCAGCCAGCCGAAAGCGACTGTTAACACGCCGAGAAAGCTCAGCCAAGCGGGAAAACTCGCAATTAGAGCGTTAAATCGGACGGATAAATCGGCAACTAAAACGTCTATCCCTGCCAAACTGGGAAATAGCAAGCTTAAATAAAGACCAATACCAATTATAAAATTTAGCACCACGGGAACTAATACATAAGTCCACAGCTTGGGAGTTTGCAAAATCAGCGTGAAAGCTCGCAAAGGATAGGTGAAACCTGCCAGGAGTCGAATTGGTGCGGTAATGGCGGCGTGGGCGGGGTTTGAATTTAGCTGTTTTGACATATTTTATGCTTTTGAAGACTCGACTTTATTTTCTATTATCCATTTTCCATTATTATGACTGATGAGGATTTATTGCAGGTAGCCCCAAAAGTGAAGCTTTTTATTTACCATACCCCGGAACTTACGCCAGCCGACAAAATGCCGGCTTGCGCGATCGCAGTTGATGTGCTGCGGGCGACTACGACAATGGCCACAGCCTTGAATAATGGGGCGGAAGCTGTCCAAGTTTTCAGCGACTTAGATAAGCTGATGGCCGAGAGCGAAAAATGGCCGGCAGATCAGCGGATTCGTGCCGGAGAGCGCGGCGGCGGCAAAGTTGACGGATTTGACATGGGGAATTCTCCCCTCGACTGCACGCCAGAAAAGGTGACTGGGAAGCGAATTTTTATCAGCACAACTAACGGTACTCGGGCTCTGCAGCGAGTGCAAGCTGCTGCAACTGTGTTAACGGCGGCTTTGATTAACCGCAAATCTGTGGTGCAGTTTTTGTTAAATAAACAGCCGGAAACTATTTGGATTGTGGGTTCTGGTTGGGAAGGGAGTTATTCGTTGGAAGATACGGTTTGTGCTGGTGCGATCGCCCAAAGTCTCCTGGCAGAAAGCGGTATTCCTGCGAGCGATTTTGCTGGTAACGATGAAGTATTTGGAGCTATTGCTCTTTATTTGCACTGGCAAGATAGGTTGCACGAATTGTTGGAAAGGGCCAGCCACGGCCAGCGCCTCCTCGGTTTAGGTGTTATTGAAGATTTAAAATATTGCGCGCAAACGGATACTTTAGATGTGCTGCCGATGCAGCGAGAACCGGGAGTTTTGGTTAAGTCGGATTTTAAAATTCCTCAAGCTAATTTCTGGGATCGATCTTCGGAAAAAACGGCGAATTAAATTTTTCTGCCAGTGGTGTATTAGTAAGGTGCGCGGCCGAGCACACCCTACTCGAACAACCACAATAAAATTGGTTGGCAGCATCGGAATGCAAGTCCTCATAAAAATCAGAGGACTTGCATTCCTCACTACAGACAACGGAAGTTAGTAGTTAGCCAACGAGATTTTTGTTTAAAAAGTAAAAGTAAAGATATTCGGTAGGGGCATAACTAATGTTGTGTCCCTAGTGTATGGTCGGCAATTGAGAATTGCTGTCTTCACCGCCGAACCGCTGAATTAAACACTCGGCAATTCTGGCTGCTGCACCGGGTTCTCCCATGCGCCGCCAGCCATTTTCAGCGATTAGCTGCAACCTGTCGGGGTCGCGGAGCAAAGACTGCACGGCGCCGGCAACTTCGGCGGGATGTTTGACTAAAATTAATGACGGGCCTAACAGGCGACTTTGAGCTTCTGCAAAAGCTGGAGTAAATTGCGGGCCGTTTCCGGGAATGGCGATCGCGGGTTTTCCTAAACCTACAAATTGTTCTGTAGCGGTTCCGGCCATTGCTATTGCTAAATCGGCTTCGTACAAACAATCGTTAAAACTTTGCTGAGTCAAAATCATGGTGGCGTTTCTCTGCACAAATGTCAGGGGCAATAGCAAATTAGGAGATTCTTTCCGAATTTCTTGAGCGCTGGAAACAGGAGGTCGCAAAATACTTCCTTCTGGCCGCTGCGTTCTAATTTCGCCGTCTTGTCGCCACCCGAAAAATTCTAAACTAGGTCGCAAAGCTTCTAAGTTTAACTCTGGAGAAATGGCTCCGAAAAATAACAATTTGCGATCGGCAAACAGCGATAAAATTCCGGCTACAGCCTCTACTATTAGCAGCCAATTAGCATAGGCTTCCGGCGCTCTAGAACCGGGGAGTAAGGTGATGATGAGCGATCGCTCCATTTCCCGAAACTCTGCGTCAGGGCCGTAAAAACCGGCTGGGTTTTCCGGTTCGAGTCCGTCCATCATCGGATTTCCGAGATTGTAAGCGGGAATTCCCAGCTTTTGTAAAGTCTCGGCGGTCAGCGCGTCCCTGGCAAAAACGGCCCGACAGCGCGATCGAGTCATCAACCAGCGCTCCCAAGGCAAATAAACCGATCGCGACCAATTCCACCCACCGCTTACCCTGGATTTGCGAGCCAGAGGCCCGTCCTCGTCCCGCAAATAATACTCGGACTTGGCAGTACCGACAAAGGCATAGGGCGCGCCGCTGAGCCAAGCAAACAGCAGCGGTACAATATCCCCGCAGGCTAAAATAACGCCGTCTTGATTCCCAGACTGTTGTTGAGTCCGCACCCAAGCGCGGATGGCTTTAAACTGAGCGATTGTCAACTGAAGCAGGCCGCCTTTGACATCGCGCAAAAATTCCCTTCTGTCCATGTAAATAAAGCCGCCCGAAGGCATCCGCTGCACCGGGCCGATGATGCGGGCGTTTTCTAGTTGAGCGAAAGCTTGCCCTTCGCCCACTAGCGGAAACACGGCTAATTCTGGCGGATGCGGGTGCTGTTGCAGTTCCTGCAAGATGCGAAGGGCGATCGCGTCTTCTCCGTGGCCGTTACTGAGGCAAAGTAATTTCAATCCCAACTCTCTCAAAAACTGTCTCTGAATATATAGAAGCAAGATTAGCCGCAGGATGCAAGGTGCTATAGCCGGATGTTGAAGTAAGTGGATCGCCGATCGCACGAGTCCGGGACTTTTTGGTAAAATAGCAGATAAAACTCTATTTTATAGGTAAAATCGGATGGTGCAAACCCTGCCAAAATCTTTGACACTCCAAGAGTTTCTGAAGTTGCCAGAAACCAAACCAGCCAGCGAGTACATTGACGGTGAAATCATTCAAAAACCGATGCCTCAAGGAGAACATAGTGTCATTCAAGGCGAGTTGACAAGCGCTGCTAATACTGCTCTCAAACCTCAAAAGGTGGCGCGAGCATTTCCCGAACTACGGTGCATTTTTGGCGGTCGAGCGATCGTTCCAGACGTGACTGTATTCACTTGGGAGCGCATTCCCCGTAAAGAAAATGGTGGTGTGGCCAATGTGTTTGCGATCGCCCCGGATTGGACAATTGAAATCCTCTCCCCCGACCAAAGCCAAACTAAAGTTACTAAAAATATTTTACATTGTCTCAAGCACGGAACTCAAATGGGTTGGTTAATCGATCCAGAGGAGCGATCGGTTTTTGTATATCGGCCGACTCAATCAACGGAGGTGTTTGACGAACCGGAACAGTTATTGCCCATGCCATCTTTTGCCAGGGATTTGCAACTGACAGTAGGAGAATTATTTGGTTGGCTATTAGAGTGAAACAACAGAATATTAGAGTAGAAGAGTATAGCCTTTCTCAGAAAGATGAGGTACCAGACTTGTATTGGGCATTGGGCATTGGGCATTGGGCATTGGGCATTGGAACCAATAACTAATGACTACTGACCACTGACCACTGACTACTGACTACTGACCATCGATATATTGGTTTAAAGTATTCCGAATTTGTTTGAGCTGAAATCCCTTAGCAAGTTGGCGCAGCTTCGAGACAAACGGCAGTAAATTAGGTTCTAAACTCTCCAGCTTAGCACTCTCCTCAAAAATTTCTTCAATGTCGCCCATAGCTGCGAGTTTCAAAAGTTTTGCTAACGACTCCGAAGCCGCAGGTAACAGAGAAGAATAAGCAGGAAAATCAGAGGCTGGTGACAAACTGGGAGGTTTGCGCTTTTTGTTTTCCGAAGACTCCCCATAAATCCATTGTAGTCCCAAATGCAGGCGCAACTGTTCCAAAAAGTGATTTGCTTCGATCGGTTTGGGAAGAAAATCATTGTACCCTGCGAGGATGCTATCTTGCTGCGTAGCCTCGAAAACGCTAGCTGACATAGCGATTAACACAACATCTTTTACTTCCGGCAACTGCCGCAGTTTTCTTGCAGTTTCTAAGCCATCCATTACAGGCATCCGCAAGTCCATTAAAATCACATCCGGTTGAAATTCAACTGTTTTGCAGAGGCATTCTTGCCCGTTTTGGGCCTCTGCAACCTCAAATCCCAAACGCCCCAGCAGCCTGCACAACAAATCGCGATTCATTTGATTGTCATCTACGATTAGCACTTTCCGCTTGTTGCCCATAAAACCGACAACCCAGCGTTTTTCCTGCAAAGGAGACACCTCCAAGTACCGTTTAGCTGCTGGCAATTCTAAATCTATCCAAAAAGTGCTGCCTTTTCCCAAAGTGCTGTGGACGCGAATTTCGGCACCCATTAGTTTCGCTAATTTCTGGCTGATCGAGAGTCCGAGACCTGTACCTTCCACAAATGTATTGCCTCCTACTTGGTGGAAAGGCAAAAATATTTCTTCTAACTTGCTTTGGTCTATGCCCGTGCCAGTATCCTCGACTTGAAAGCGGATTTTTAAAGCGTGTTTGGCTGCGATCGCATTGTGGGCGAAGCGCATATAATTTTCTTTCAGTTCCGAACTCAAAGTCGAGAACTCATAATTTTCTCCTTGCCCTCGACTCCAGGCCCCTGTGCCGACATAGCCGACTTTGAAAGTCACACCGCCACTGTTAGTAAATTTAACGGCATTGCTGAGTAAATTTATGAGAATTTGGCGCAATCTTTTTGGATCGACACGAACGCAGCTAGGCAGGGGAGAGACTTGTTCGTAATTGAATAAAATTTCTTTTTGAGCGGCCCGCATCTGAAAGAGATCGGCAATGTTTTTCGTGAAATTTATAAAATTCAACTCTTCCGGGTAGAGTTCCATTTTTCTAGCTTCAATTTTGGAAAGATCTAAAACATCGTCGATTAACATCAGCAGGTGTTGACCGCACTGTTGAATATTGCTGAGACTTTCTTGGTGATCTGAGCTTAAGTCTTTGTCGGTTTTGAGGATTTGAGTGTAACCTAAAACGCCGTTTAAAGGCGTGCGTAGTTCGTGGCTCATATTGGCAAGAAATTCGCTTTTGGCGCGGTTGGCGCTTTCTGCGGCTAATGCAGCTTGTTGGAGGGCAGATTCTGCAAGTTTGCGATCGACAATTTCCGTTTGTGCTTGTTGAAATAGCGTCGATTGCTGGATCGCGATCGCCAATTGCACGCACAATTGCCGGAGGGATTCTATTTCTGAGGAATCCCAGGAACGGGGGCCGCTGCAATCGTGGGCGATCAGGAGTCCCCAGAGCTGATTTTCTGCCGTCGGCTGGACCTGGGAAATGCTTTCTCTGGCTTGTAAAATCGGCACTATTAAGTTAGCTTTAACTCCAAATTGTTCTAGAAATTTAATGTGACATTCGCTCATATTTTCCGCGTAAATATTTTCTATAGCGCGAATATAGCCTTGCTGGTAAACATCAACAAATTTTTCTCCAAAACACGGATCGAAATTGTCAAAGTTTTGCAGCAAACTTATATCTTTTGCTACAGATTCGACAACTACAAGACCGCTCCAGTCGGGATTGAATCGGTAAATAACTGTGCGGTCTGTTTGCAAAAATTGCCGCACTTGTTCGACAGCAGTTGTCAGGACTTCTTCTAAATTTAGGGAGGAGCGAATGCGATCGAGCATGGCAACTACCAGCCGTTCTCGCCTTAATTGCTGCTGCAGTGCCATCTCCGCTTGTTTGCGTTCGGTGATGTCGGTAATTACTCCCACTAACCCGATTAAATGACCAGTTTCATCTTTAATGCCGTCGGCGCGAAATAAAGTTGTTACCAGTTTGTTGTTTTTAGTGTTGATTTTGAGTTCGCCTTGCCAAGATTTGCCTTTACGGATCGTTTTAAACATTTCTAGCAGCACTTTAGCTTGGGGGTAAATTGCTGTTAATCCGCCTGCTGTGTTTAGTTCTTCTGCTGTGTAGCCGTACTGTTGAACAAAGGCTTGATTGTGGTATAGCGATCGCCCTGTCAAGTCAGCAATGCCGATCGCATCGCTGGTGCTTTCCACCGCTTGAGTAACTCGCAGCAAATCTAATTCTGCTTGTTTGCGATCGCTAATATCAGTAATAGTGCCGATATAGCCTTTAATTTCCTGCTTGTCTCCGATTTCTGCAATTGCCTGACCTATCACCCAAATTACACGACCGTCTGGACGCTGAAAGCGGTATTCTGATTTAAAAGGAATTTTCTCAATAATTGCTCGATGCCATTCATTTTTCACCCGATCAACATCATCGGGATGTATGGCATTCATCCAGCCAATTTCTGCTGCTAATTCTGCGTTTAATCCCGTAATTTCGCTCCACCGTTGATTCACATAAAGGCAATTTCCCAAGGTGTCGGTGTGAAATATGCAAACTGGCGATGCTTCGGCTAAAGTTTGGTAGCGCCGCTGGCTCGATCGCAGGGCGGATTCTACCTGTTTTCTATTAGTTATATCGCGGACTATAGAAATTATTTCGCCACCGACAAGCGTTGTCAGCGACAATTCTTGAGGGAACTTAGTACCGTCCCGGCGCTGACCGGTAGCTTCTATATTGCAGTACCCTTTTTGCAGGAGCGTCGGCATTATTTGTAGTTCAAAAAATAAATTTTCTGCTTTGCTGTAGAGCATTTCCCATTTCTTACCATACAGTTCGCTAGGGCTAGCCAAGCCGTACATTTTGAGATAAGCGTCGTTGGAATAAATACATTGTTTATTATTATTAAAAATGGCGATTCCGTCATAAGCAGCGGCCATTGCTACTGCTTGTCGCTGGAGTTGGGACTCTGCTTGTTTACGAGAGGTAATGTCGTGACCGACTGAGTAGATTAAACCTTCTTCGCTAAATGGCGATGCCGTCCACAGGAAGTATTTGTAAGAACCGTCTTTGCAGATGTAGCGGTTTTCAAAGGAGATACTGGATCTACCCGCTATTAGTTTTGCTCCTTCGGCTGCGGTGGCTTTTCGATCGTCTGGATGAACAAAATCGATCATTGGCTTGGCAAACAATTCACTAATACTGTAGCCTAAAGCTGTTGACCAAGCTGGGTTTAAACGTTTAAAATGCCCGTCAAAACCTACAATGCAAAGCAAGTCTAAGGAGATGGTAAAAAAACGATCGCGCTCTGTTTGTGCCTGCTTTAATTCAGTGATATCCATCACTAAACCGTCCCAGAGAATATCGCCTTCGCTGCCAGATTTGCTCTCATTATTGAGCCTTTCAGGTCTCGCAGCTCCTTGCAGCCACTTAACTTTTCCAGATGGTAAAGTCTGCCGCCACTGCTGCTGCCAAGGTTCCAGCGTAGTGGCTGAAATTGCGATCGATGATTTTAAATCTAAGAGGTCGTCGGGGTGAATTCCATTGGAAATCAGTTCCGCATTTTGCTCTATTGCTTCGGGATCTAATTCGTAGAGTTGCCGGCTGCCTGAAGAGATGTAGGGGAAAGATATTTTTCCAGTTGCTGACCTTCGTAATTGATAAATTGTTCCCGGCAGGTTAGCTACCAATTTTTGAAAGCGAGCTTCGCTTTGTTCCAGGGCTTTTTGTTGCTGTCTGTATTCGGTAAAATCTCTAATTGTACCCACTATTACTTTACTTCCGTCTGCTATTTGGAAGACGCTTTTTTTGGTAGAAATTATGTGTTCTTTCCCGGCCGAGTCTGTGAATTTTTCTTCTGTTTCCAAGCAGACACCCGTTGTCAATACTTCTTCATCTTTTGTCCAAAAAACAGCAGATTCTGATTTGGGGAAAAAGTCATAATCGGATTTGCCGATCAGTTCTTGCCGCGATTTGCCGACCAACTGACAAAAAGCATCATTTAATATCATCCAGCGGTGTTGCTCGTCTTTGACAAAAATTGGGTCGGGCGTAGCATTTATGGTGTGGTTTAAAAATTCTTCTGACGCTTTCAGTTTGGCTTCGTAGCGGTAGCGATCGCTCACGTCTAAGACTACTTCGATCATCCGGTCGATCGACCCGTCCAGGCGGCGGATGCAGCGCAGGGAAACTCGCGTGTGAACTATTTCGCCGTTTTTTCTGAGCCACCTTTTGTCTGAGATGTAACCGTCGATCCTACCTGCTAACATCTGAGCAAAATTTTCACAATTAGCCTCCAAATCCTCTGGATGAGTCAAGTCTAGCCAATTATTTTGCACGAGTTCGTAGCGCTCATAGCCCAGCAAATTGCACAGGGCATCGTTAACTTCTATCCAGTTGCAATTTTGAGGAATTTCGGGGTCAATAATTGGAGCAATGATGGCAATGCCGATCAGAGAATTTTCCACCACCGAGCGATATTTTTCTTCACTTTTTCGCAAAGCATCTTGACTGTTCTGCCGTTCTATGGCGTAACGGAGCGATCGAATTAACAGTTCGCTGTCGATTTTTCTTTTTACCAAATAATCCTGTACGCCGACCGAAATCAACCGCAGGGCAAGTTCTTCGTCGTTTTGGGCGGTCAGAACTACGATCGGCACATTTACCCCGTACTCTTGTACCCGAGCCACCGTCTCGATTCCCAGACTATCTGGCAGTGAAAGGTCTAATAAAATTATGTCAAAAGTTTCTTCATTCAATCGCTGCTGCGCTTCGCTGAGACGCTCTACTTTCGTCAGCACTATACGCTGCGCGCCGCCAATTTCTGACAGCAAATCTTCAATCAGCTCAGCTTCGTGATGGTTGTCTTCTACTAAGAGAACTTTAAAGCAGATAGGAGGCAAAGCTAAGTTAAAAACTGCTTTCATAATATTTTTTTACCCAGAAAATATTAAACTAACTTGAATTTTACCTTTTATTTTCAGGGCAGTCATTCAATTGCCCATACACATACATCGATCGTCAGATTGGGGAGGGTAAGCAAGCGTTACAAAAATTATGTTTAATAATTACAATTATATCACGCACCAACTCGACTGTCAACGAAAAACTTTTTTTATTTGAACTGGTTATTTATACCACTTTAAAAAACCATGCAACTATAGCCCCTATCCCAACCCCGATAGTCACATTTTTTCCCAGTTATTCAGTTATTTTGTTTTCCATATAAAAGGGTGTTAACTTGTAAATTCTACTGTCTATTGTTTGACTTAAACTATAGAAATTACTTCGGTTTACCTACCTTATAGCTTATACCTTTTGCCGAAAAGAGGTCTCGACTAAGCCAGAGTAAAGTGAAAAGTTGAACCTTGCTCCGGTTCCGACTCCACCCAGATACATCCGCCGTGAATTTCCACAATTTTTTGACAAATTGCTAAACCAATACCTGTCCCAGAATATTCTCTTTGAGTGTGCAAGCGCTGGAAAATTTGAAAGATACGTTTTTGATGCTGCGGAGCAATCCCAATTCCATTATCTGAGACAGAAATTAACCAGTTTTCCTCGTGTTTGCAGGCGGTAATATGAACCACAGGCGGTGCATCGTGGCGATATTTAATCGCATTGCTGACTAAATTTTGAAATAGCTGTACGAGTTGAGAAATATCCCCCATTACCGCGGGTAATTCGCTGTAGGTGACAAGGGCTTTAGTCTCACGGATCGCCCCTTGCAGGTTCGCGAGTGCTTGCTCGACTGCATGATTGCAATCTGTCAGTTGAAAAGGTTTCCGACTCCGGCCAACGCGCGAATATTCGAGTAAATCGTCAATTAAAGTTTGCATTCTGGTGCAGCCCTGAACGATATTGCCGATAAACTTACTACCTTGGCTGTCGAGTTGGTCTTTGTAGCGTTTTTCTAAAAGTTGAGCGTAACTAGCAATGGTTGCTAAAGGCGCTTGCAAGTCATGAGAAGCCACATAAGCAAATTGTTCTAGTTCTGCATTTGAACGTGCCAATTCTTGGTTAGATTTTAATAAAGCCGATTCGGCGCGCTGGCGGTGGGATATCTCTTGTTGGAGTACCAAATTTTGCTCTTGCAAAGCTTTTTCAACGGCGCAACGGGTGCTGATTTCTTGTTGCAAAATTTGGTTTTTTTCCTGAAGAGTTTTTTCGACTGCTAAGCGGCTCGTGATTTCTTCTTGCAGCAGCATATTTTGTTCTTTTAGCTGCTTTTGTAAATTCCGCAGGCTGAGGTGACTTTCGATGCGGGCAAGCACTTCTTCAAACTGAAATGGCTTGCTGATATAGTCAACACCTCCCACAGCAAATGCGTTTACTTTGTCGAAAACTTCATCTTTAGCGCTGATAAAAATTACCGGTATTTCGCGAGTTTTAGGTTCTAATTTCAAGTGCTGACAGACTTCGTAGCCGTTCATTTCCGGCATCATTATGTCGAGCAAAATCAAATCTGGTGGATTAGAATTGCAGGCTCTCAAAGCCATTTTTCCGTTAATCACGCAGCGGGGGGTGTACCCCCTCTGAGTCAACATTGTAGACAACAGACGCAGGTTTTCTGGTGTATCGTCTACTACTAAAATGTTTCCTAACGGCGTCCCAGGTTGGTGATTGTTCATTGATTATTTCCCAGTTCCTGTTTTCTTCACAAAAAAGGTTTGCAGCTATTTTATTTGAGAATTACGAAAAACACCCGGTTTCTAGTAGGAATATGGGGAAAGAAAACGAGGAACCCGCTCATAAACTGGGTGTTTAGCCGTTTGTGTACAAGCAAGTCCTGTTATTGTTCGTTTACCAATCCTCAAATCCCCAGTAGGAGAGTCAGAGCATTATTGTTCCAAGTCAATCCTTTGTCTAAAACTTTAAATCCCGCGACTTCGCACATAGCTTCTAAAGCAGTAGCTGTAGGCAGCCACCACCACGGCGCAAAATCGTTCATGTCAAAAACTGCTTTCTCAGTTATCCCTATAAGTTGGTGGTTGTTGATGTATGGCCGCCAATAAGCTGTTAAAATAGCTCGTTCTGCGTCGTCCAAAGCGGGAACAAACATTACTCCAGAAGCCGGAATTTCATAGCGTCCCAACTCATTGTCTATAACTTCTTGGGTAATAGCTGAAGTGAAAATTAAATGCTCGCGAGTTATCTGACGCAAAGCAACTAAAATCTGCAACGGATGGGGGTGATGGTACAAAACTCCTGCACAGTGAACTACATCGTAAGGCTCGCCAATGTCTCCAAGCTGAATCTGAGTGATATCTTGATTGATACAGTGATAATTAGCAATATTTAAACTTGTCATGCGATCGTGAAAATCTTGCCACCAGTGGGAGGAGGCAGGGCTGACATCAATCATTGTCAGAGAAACTGCACCATATTTGCTAGCTACAGATACTTTTTCGTTGACAGTTCCCCACAAGCCGCCGACTTCTGCAAAAGTCTTGCCTTTGACTACTCGGGCAATGTAGCGATCGCGAAGATCCTTAGCCTCTAACTCTAATAATAGAGTAGATTCCCCTGTTTGACGCTGTTTTTCTAAAATATCCTCTAATTTTTGGGATATTTCTGGATCTTTTGGTCTAATTTCTAATGCCATCAAGTACAACATAATGGCTTCGTTAAGCCGATCGCTCTCAACAAACTTTTGGGCTATTTCGCAGTAAAATTCAGGAGCGTGCTGCGGCTGCATTTCGTGGTGATAGTAGCTAGTTGCTACATCTGAATCTACCGGAGTTCTTTTAATTAGAGCCTCACCTAACTTTATGTAAATTTTCGGGAGGGACGGCTCGATTTGAAGCGCAAAAAGGTAGGCGGAAACAGCATCGTTCCATGCGTGATTTCCACTCAAAGCATCGCCTAAATTGTAATAAGACCAAGAAATAGTGGGATTAAGTTCAATAGCACGTTGGTAAGCGGTAGCTGCGGCTTTCCACTGTTGGGTTTTTAACAGCGCTGCTCCTAAATTGTGGTAAGTCCAAGAGAATTCTGGATTGAGTGCGATCGCCCGCCGATAAGCGAGTGTTGCTGCTTCAAACTTTTGAAGTTTAACTAAAGTCAAAGCTAAGTTATAATGAGACCAAAATAAATCCGCATTTAGTGCGATCGCCCGTTCGTATGCAGCCTCAGCTTCCGACCACTTTTCTAGTTTAACAAGAGCATCCCCTAACTGGTGAAAAGCTGAGAAAAAATTCTGGTCTAATTCAGTAGCGCGCTGGTAAGCTGCGGCGGATTCAGACCATTCTTCTAATCGATCGCAAGCTGCACCGATGCTGTAGTAAGACCAAGAATAATCCGGGTTAATTTCAACAGCCGTGCGGTAGGCGATCGCAGCTTCTTGCCATTTTTCTAACTTGAGCAGCACGCTGCCTAAGTTGTAGTATGACAAAAAAGAATTGGGATTTAAATCAATACTTTTTCGGTAGGCAGCCTCCGCTTCGCGCCAGAGTTCCTTAGCTTGCAAAACATTGCCTAATTTGTAATGAAAATCCGAAATCTCCGGCTGGAGTTGAATAGCTTTGCGGTAGTTAACAATAGCTTCGTCCCACTGCTTTAGCTCGCTAGCAGCTTCTGCTAATTGGCAGTAAGCTTCGCAAAAACTTGGGTTTAAATAAATCGTGCGGTGGTAACAAGTCAGCGCTTTTTCTGGCTTGTTTTGCGCCAACAAAGTATTACCTAAATCGAGATATTCTTCCGCTATCTCTATCGGTTCCACCATGAGTGCTTGATACCAACAGTCTGCGGCTTCTTCAGCTTGACCGGCTTGGGTAAATATCCGGCTCAAATTACGGTAAAATCCTGCAAAGTTTGGTTGCAGGGAGATGGCTTTTTGGTAACAGGCGATCGCCTCTTGCCACTGTTCCCAAGTAGCGCAGAGAGTGCCGAGGTTAGCAAAAGCTTCGGCAAAATCGGGTTGCAGAGCGATCGCAACTTTATACCAATACCTTGCGTCTTCTAGTTTACCCTGAGCTTGCAGCGCCTTTCCCAAGGTCTTGCAAGTCTCTGCTGAATTGGGTTCAGATGCCAAAACTTGTTGGCAAAGTGCGATCGCCCGATCGAAGTTCCCTGTAGCCAAATAAATTTCTGCCTGCTGCTGGAAATTCACTTGCACTGTTTCTGAATTCATTTTTTATTTTCCTTTTGAGTAATCATTCCCTGTAAAATTATATGCTACACTTTGCCAAAGTTCAAGTTTTTGTAAGTAGAGCTACCGAACACAGAATAATGCTGAATGTGCGCGACATTAATATAAACTAGATAATCATAGGTTAACAGCGAGCTAAATAATGTCAACACCTACTCGAACACCGCAAGTAAGCGTAATTATACCTGTATATAATGGATCTCGCTACATCGTACAAGCGGTGGAGAGCGCGCTGTCCCAAACTTTTACTGATTTGGAGATTATTGTTGTAGATGACGGTTCTAGCGATCGCACGCAGCAAGTATTGCAGCCTTATTTTGACAGAATTCGCTACATATATCAGGAAAATCAAGGAGTAGCAGCCGCCAGAAATATTGCTTGCCAACTAGCGCAAGGCGAGTTTTTGGCATTTCTAGATGCCGATGACTATTTCCTACCATCAAAGCTAGAGAAACAACTAGCTTGCTTTAACGCTAACCCCACCTTAGATATGGTGCAAACAGGTTGGGTGATAGTCGATGAAACCGGGCGAGAAATTTCTGCTGTCAAGCCTTGGCAGCAAGCGTCAAAATTAGATTTAGAAAGCTTTATTCTATATAAATGCGTGCGACCGAGTGCAATGATCCTGCGCCGAAAGTGGTGGGAAAAATTGCGCGGTTTCGATTCTCAGTTTCCCCTAGCAGAAGATTTAGACTTTGCCTTGCGTTTAGCTTTAAAGGGGTGCAAAGCAGTTTGGTTAGAAGAGACACTTACCTGTTATCGCCAGCACAATTCTAATCTCATGTCAAGCGGTTTTCGCGTAATGAAGAATATAGAAATTGTGATTAAAAAATTCTTCGCTCGACCCGATTTGCCTCAGTCAATCCGGCAGTTAAAAAACCCGGAACGCTATCAATGCTTAAAGTGGCTGGCATGGCGGATGTATCGCGACGGTCATCTAACAGAGATGGCCCAGTGTTTAGAAGAGTCATTGCAATATACGCCTTTTTCGCCCACAAAAACAGTCTTGAATTGGCTGGAAAGTTTTCAGATGGCTTCTGAAGAATATGGTGAAAACTTTGACGCTTATTCGCTGAGTAAGTTAGCCCAATGGCAAGAGATAATTTTGATGGTGATGACTAATCCACCCCAATCTCAACAGAGTTATATTCCCACGCCTTCAAAAGCGCAAGCGCACATTTTACTCTACAACACGGACGATCCGGGCGTGGGAGGATTAGCGCAGTACAATCATGCCATTCTCTGCCAGTTAGCCTTGTTAGGGTATCGAGTCACTTGCGTGCAAACCAAATATTCTAGCCCCTTGCTTGAGCGAGAACGAGAGTTAGGTATAGAGCACTTGTGGCTGGATTTTATCGGCCATAAAGATTTACAGCGGGTGTTAAGAAATACTCAGGATGCACGAGAGCTTTTTGCTAGTAATAAACCGGATATGATTATTTTTAGCGATGGTTGGCCATTTTCCAATTTTGCAGCTAAACAGGTAGTTATAGAAATGGGAATACCATACATGATGGTGATCGGGTTAGTTATACCAGAACACGCAACTTTTTCCTGCGGGGATGTAGTGCCTTATGTAGAAGGAGTGCTCTACCACTGCCTGCAAGCTAGAGCGGTGGTTGTTGGGGCTTACGAACATTTGAATGTATTGTGCCAACATTTCAAGTTGCCAAAAGAGCGAGGACAAGTGATTTACTTGGGGCGTTCTCCCAAATATTTTGCACCTCCTAATGCTGGGGCTCGTCAACGTCGGCGACAAGAAATAGATATTCCTGAAGATGCGATTGTCTGTTTCACATCGGCTCGATTGGCATCGATTAAAGGGCATCGATATCAGATCGAAGCAATCAAGCTGTTGCAGCAGTCTCCTGTGTGGTCTAAACTGTATTTTGTCTGGGCAGGAACTGGTGAGGGAAGCGCTGACAATGTAGAAATAGAATTGAGGGAAACTATTAAAGAGTTAGGGGTGAGCGATCGCGTGAAGGCGATCGGACAGCGCTGGGATATCCTAGATTGGCTCGATGCTAGCGACATATTCATTTTGACTTCTGTAGCAGATGCAGCGCCTTCCCTTGCAGTCATGGAAGCGATGGCTAAGGGATTGCCGATAGTTGCAACGGCTGTGGGCGGCATTCCTGAAGGGCTTGGCGATACTGGGAAATTGTTGCCCGATCCGAATACCGATCCAGAGGGAACCGCCAGGGAATTGGCGAAAACTGTAGAAGCTTGGGCAATGAATCCAGAATTACGGCATCAAATCGGTCAAGCTTGCAAGCAGCGGGCCGAGAAAGTGTTTAAAGAGGAACGGATGTTGGCAGAGTCGATTGAGGCGATCGAAAAAGCTTTACTTTGCGATCGTCAAACAGATCCATTTGTTACTCAAAAAGAGGTGCAGAGGTCAATTGCGAAAATAGAAAGCCTGGTCAACTACAGCTCTTTAGTATGGAATGCTTGGCAGGCTTACTGTCAAGAAGATCTACGCGGAATGCAGAAGTGGCTTCAAGAATCTTTGAAGTACACACCTTTTTTGACAACAGAAACGCTGTTAAGCTGGGTAGAATATTTTGGCATTTTTTCCTCAGCTAAAGGGCATAATTTAGATACATATTCTCTAATTAATTCAGCAGAATGGCAACAATTAGTCCAGGAATTACAGGGTATTGAATCTGTATTTTATGCACGCTAAAATACCAAATTTACATTTCACATTCGGATTGCTCTCAACAGTAGAATTGCATCTGCCTTCTGCCTGACATCCGTTACATCCGTTACATCCGTTACAGAATCCGTTGCCGAACTTCCTGATCACCGATAAAATTCATGTCAATAGCAAATCCGACACCGCGAGTAAGTGTAATTATTCCAGCATATAATGGATCTCGCTACATCGCGCAAGCGGTAGAAAGCGTCATCAGCCAAACCTATAAAAACTGGGAAATTATCGTCGTAGACGACGGCTCAACCGACGACACCCGCCAAGCATTGCAGCCTTATTTTGACAAAATTCGCTATGTTTATCAGGAAAACCAAGGAGTAGCTGCCGCCCGCAACCGAGGAATTCAGGAATCGCGAGGTGAATTAATTGCTTTTTTAGATCAAGATGACTTTTTCTTGTCCGATAAGTTAGCTGGACAAGTTGCGTTATTTGACGCTCAGCCATCACTAGGAATTGTTAATAGTGGCTGGCGAATTGTTAAAGAGCAAGGAGAGACAGTTTCCGATATCAATGGTTGGGAATATTTCCCAACATTAAACTTAAAAACATGGATAGTACAGATGCCCGTACTTCCTAGCGCCATGATGTTTTCGCGAAAGTGGTTAGAAAATGTAGGGGGATTCAACTCAGAGTTTGATTCCGTAGATGATGCCGATTTAGTATTGCGTTTAGCATTGTTAGGCTGCGAATCGGCTTGGCTACCCCAGGTGACCGTATGTTATCGCCAGCATGACAAAAATGTGTCAATTAAAAAATCGCTCGCACAAGCAAATCTGTTTATTAAATTAAAACAAAACTTATTCAATAAACCCGATTTGCCACAGCACATCCGCGACTTAGAAAATCCTGCTTTCTACGAAGCACTGACATGGATGGCATGGCACTTGTACTATACCGGCTATCCGGCGTCAGCGGTTGAGTATTACCAAAAATCTTTCGCTTATACTCCTTACTCTGCTAAAAAAACCGTAGGAGATTGGATAAATCGTCTGGGTTGGTGCTGTAAAGCTTACGGATTTCCCCGAAATATCCAATCTTTAAGAAACTTACCCGAATGGAAAAAATTAATGTCTAGCATTCTCCCTCAGAAAACAGTGCGAGTTAGCGTAATTATCCCGGCATATAACTGCGAGTGCTACATTGCTAAAGCCGTCGAAAGTGCGATAGATCAAACTTACCAAGACTTGGAAATTATTGTGGTAGACGACGGCTCTACCGACAGCACTCGCCAAGTTTTAGAGCCTTACCTCGATTTAATTCAGTATGTTTATCAAGAAAATCAAGGAGCCGCAATAGCTCGCAATCGCGCTTGCAAGTTAGCCAAAGGGGAATTCTTAGCTTTTTTAGATGCTGACGACTTCTTCTTACCCGAAAAACTAGAAAAACAAGTAGCTTGCTTTGACGCTGACCCCACATTAGATATGGTGCAAACAGGTTGGGTTATCGTTGGCAAAAACGACGAAGGCATCTATGGAGTAAAGCCTTGGGAAGAAGAACCAAAATTAGATTTAGAAGCCTTTGTTTTCTACAAATCAGTGCGTCCCAGCGCCATGATGCTGCGGCGAGAGTGGTGGGAACGCTTGGGGGGTTTCGATCATCGCTTGCCGCCAACCGAAGATTTAGATTTTGTGCTACGTTTAGGTTTAAAAGGCTGCAAGTCAGTTTGGTTAAAAGAGATATTAACCTGCTATCGTCAGCACGACAGCAATATCATGTCTAACGGCTCCAAATTAATGAAAAATACCGAAATTTTGATGGAGCAATTTTTTGCTCGGCCAGACTTACCTCAGCACATCCGTGACTTGAAACGCGCGGAACGTTACAAGTGTTTCGTATGGATAGCATGGCGGATGTACCGCGACGGATATTTGCTAGCAATGGTCGAATGTCTGGAAAAATCTCTGTATTACACTAATCTGACAGGCACTGAAACTGTTTTTAATTGGCTGGAAACTTTTAAGGGGGTTTCAGAACAGTACGGCTACAACTTTGATGCCTATGCCTTAACCAATTTACAGGAATGGCAAGACATAGTGGCGATCGCAGCTAACAATCCTTATCAGTTTAAACCCGAGCCCAGTTCGAGTTATAGGCCGCCAACAAAGCACGTACTCCTGTACACAGAAGACTCAGGAGTCGGCGGATTGGCTCAGTTTAACCACTCGCTGATGTGTAAATTAGCTGCCGATGGCTACCGAGTAACCAGCGTTCAAAGTCAAGCTTCTAACCCTTTAATTGCCGAACAAAAACAGCTAGGTATCGAACATATTTGGCTAGAGTTCGACACGATGAAAGAGTTTTTGCGAATAGCTTACAATTTGGATGATGCTCAAAAGATTTACGCCCAGGCTCGACCGGATTTAATTATATTTAGTGACGGCTGGCCGATGGCTAACTTTGCAGCTAAACAAGTTGCGATCGAGCAAAATATACCGTACATAATCAGTCTGGGTTATATCAATCGCAATTATGAAACCTTCGATCGCGGCGATCAAATTCCCTATTTCGATGCAGTTGCCTACCAGTACATTGTAGCCAAAGCAGCAGTAGCAGTTTCCCACGAAAATTTAAACTTGTTCCAAAGTCTATTTAAAGCGCGTCTAGAACGAGGAAAAGTAATCTATTATGGCAGACCAAATAGTTATTTTGAGCCGCCAAATCTTTCTACTCGCCAACGCCTGCGTCAAGAACAAGGAATCCCCGAAAGTGCTGTCGTTTGTTTTACGGCGGCGAGATTGACCCCAATTAAAGGATATCAGTATCAATTGCAGGCGATCGCCCAATTGAAAAATCGTCCAATTTGGCCCCAAATTTACTTTGTTTGGGCCGGGCCGGGGTCTACGACTCACGACAATCTGGAACCTGAATTAAGAGCAACTGTGAGCAAATTGGGAGTAGAAGAACAGGTTAAATTCTTAGGACAGCGCTGGGATATTGCCGATTGCCTCGACGCCAGCGACATCTTTATTTTATCTTCCCAAGCAGAAGGAATGCCGCTAGCAATTATGGAAGCAATGGCCAAAGGATTGCCCGTAATTGCCACAGCAGTCAGCGGGATTCCTGAAGAATTGGGAGATACGGGAAAGTTGCTCCCCGATCCTACAATCGACCCAGAAGGAACAGTAAAAGAGTTAGTAGAAACGGTGGAAATATGGGCAGAAAATCCAGAATCGCGCAGACTTGCAGGACAAGCGTGCAAAGCGCGAGCCCAAGAACTATTCAAAGAAGAACGGATGCTTCGGGAATATGGAGAAATAATTGAACAGGCATTGGTAAGTGACGATGAGAGCGACAGTTTCTCTATTAGTCCGAAACTCAAAAAGCAGGTACAGCAAGTGGATAGCCTGCTGAAATACTATTATTTAGTGTGGAAAGCTTGGGAGGCTTACGATCGGGGAGATATGTCCGAGATGGCGAGTAATTTGCAATCTGCTTGGGCCTGCACGCCTTATTTTACCACAGAAACTATCTTTGATTGGGTGAAAAATTTTGGTATTTTCGCAGCAGAAAAAGGAGTTCCGTTCGATACCCACGAGCTGATCAACTCCCTATCTTGGCAACAAGTGATAGAATCAATACAGGGTTTTGAAGTGTTTTCATCGGTTCGTTAAAACTGAGTTCTTGCAGCATTCTTAGGAACGGGAAAAATGCCCATTCCACAAAACATCAACCAAACAAAAGATATGCAATTTACATTCAAGTTCCCACGTATTAATAAACTGCTGCCAATTTGTTTAGCTATTGTCACTGTTCTGTTAATAGCCTATTTGGGACAGCCAAGAGCGATCGCCCAACTGCGATCGAACGTTACAGTAGATTTTGGACAGCCAGCCACCGGTACAATTTCCATGAGCGGCATCCTGCACGGAATCGACACTGCAAAACCGCCGGATAGCTCGATCAAACCCTTGCAGCCCAAACTTTGGCGGGCCGGGAGACTCGATATCTACGATCGCATAATCGCCAGCGGAGCCGAGTTTCAGTTAGTAGTCAGCGACTTGTGGGGCTACGGTACCAATCCCAATGGCTGGCCCTATCAAAACTACCCCGCGTGGGAAGCATTCATCCGACAGTTAGCCCAGCAAAATAAAGGCAAGAAAATTATTTGGGATGTATGGAATGAACCAGATTGGAAAGATCCATTTTGGAAGGGAAGCAGAGAACAATTCTTTGAAACTTACAAAAGAGCTTACAAAATCTTGCGGGAAGAATTGGGGCCGTCAGCAATGATTGGCGGGCCGAGCCTCGGCCACTACAGCAAAGAATATCTTGCGGCTTTTTTGGATTACTGCAAGGCTAACAAACTTGAAGTTAATTTCCTCTCATGGCACGAACTTAACGACGCGATGATTTTATTTGTTGACGATCACGTAATTGAGGCTAAACGCAATTTTCAGCAAAGTCCCTCTTACAAGGAACTGAAATTGCAAAAAATTTACGTCAACGAAATTGTCGGGAACTTAGCGCAGTACCAGCCGGGGGAAATATTAGGTTATTTGTATAACTTAGAGTATGCAAAAGCTGACGGTGCTTGCAGAGCTTGTTGGGATACTCAAGGGCCAAATAAAGTTAGCAATTGCTTCAACAATACGCTGAGTGGGATGGTCACGCCTAATACTTTTGAGCCGAGAGCTGCTTGGTGGGCTTACAAAGCTTATGCTGACGGAGTTAATTCGCGGGTGCAGAGTTGGTCAAATAACAATCGCCTTGTCGCTTTAGCCAGTAAGTCAAATCCTGAAGGTAAAGCACAGATACTTTTAGGTTATTTCGATCCCAATTTTTCCTCAGCAACAACGGTAACATTAACCCTCGGCAATTTGGATCAGCTAGGTATTCAAAGAGGTCAGAAAATAACTCTAAAGTTAGAAAAGATTCCCAACAATCAAGAAGGAGCCGTGCCAAAGCTTGTCACCGTTAAAGAAGAAAGTTTTTCGGTGGGTAGCGGCAGCTTGGCTTATGTTATCCCTAATTTCAACGTCCACGAAGGCTACTTATTGACGGTTAGCAAGTGAGCTTGATTTGAAGAGAAATCGCGGGGTGGGGGCGGGTTTATTTAACCTATCTGTACTTTTTGAGGCTAGTGGTGAACCCGCCCCTACGGGTTTATCGATCGCGCGGTAGCTGATGTCAGTAGAGTTTAGCTGGGATTATTCAAAGATTTTTGCACCGATTCCAACCACTCTCGGACTGTTTGATTTTCGGATTGTGGGTCGTAGTAACACCCTAATTCATCGAGGATGAATGCTTCTAAATCGGCGGGGGCGATCGGCATTTCTAGCAGTTTGCTGAGTTCTTGCGATGCAGCTTCAACACTTGCGGGCGGTTCGCTGCTGCGGTAGTTGTTCACTACATCACTGGGAATGTCAGCTTCTAACGGCCAGTCTTGGTGAAAGTAGGAACTGAAAAATTGGGTTAAATGAGGAAATTGATCGATCATTGGGGATAGGCTGTGAGAATAAAGTATCCGGGAGGTAATTTGGCGCTGCGCTGGAGGACGATTCTCAGGCGAGATGTTGAAGTTGCTTTGGATGTGCGGCGACGCAGAGTAATGCCAATTATTCTGTTGGCATTGTAGTCGATCGTATAACGATTACCTTGAGTTTTCACCCAAGAGTCGATCGCACTTTGATTTCTGTTCATTGCTTCTGCAATAGCCGCTTCGGCGACGGAACGATCAGTAAAAGAAGATGCGGCAGGAATTCTCGTTTCGCTTGCGAGTCGCTGTGCTAGTTGTGCTTCTGTTTTACCAACGTGTCTCTCTAAAGTGTGTCCTCCGGCTGATTCGTGAAAGTCTAATCCGCCGCCCGGTATGTTGGGTACAAAAGCTACGGTGGTTTGTGGTATGGTTGAGATTTTCGGTGCAACAACCGTGGCGTAAACATCAGATATAGCCGATTGGAATAATATAATTATTGAGGCGATCGCACACAGGATACCTAAAAACTTTTTTAGGCGATCGAGTTGAGTTTTCATTGCTGGTGAATCTCTTCCTTATATTTAGTAGAGGTGTTGGCTTTGTTTGTCTATTTCCTAATCTACCATTCGTAATACCAATTTAATGTGAAGTTGCACATATCTCGATCCCCCTAAATCCCCCTTAATAAGGGGGACGAAAGAGAAGAATCTTGCCCCCCCCTTATTAAGGGGGAGTAGGGGGCAAGCTAAGGGGGGATCGGATTCTATGCAACCTCATAAAAAATTGGTATAAGTTAGAAATAGCGCGCCGCATTTAAATATACGGTGTGCAGTGCGCGACCTACGGTTAAGTAGAAATTTCCCGCAATATTTAAATACATGGTTCTCCGCGCGCACCCTAGGATTATTCATAAATAGAGGTAAATAGAGGGCGATCCGCCCGCACCCTACGATGATTGAGAATAGTTCGTGATTTCTGTGGTTTACAAAGCTTCACTCAGTATGAGAAAAAGTTAATAATTCTTTGACTAAATCACTGATGATTGATGATAAATTAATTGATCATCTTTAAAAAATTGAAAAAATGCAAGTAGTTATCCTAGCAGGTGGTCTCGGTACTCGTCTCAGAGAAGAAACAGAATTTCGTCCGAAACCCTTAGTTGAGGTGGGGGGGCATCCAATTATTTGGCACATCATGAAGATATATGCACACTACGGTTTCCAAGACTTTATTGTGTGCTTGGGCTATCGCGGCAACATGATTAAAGAATATTTCCTCAATTATGAAGCCATGAACAATGACTTTACTATCTGTCTGGGACGCCAAAATATCATCACTTATCACGAGGAACATCTCGAACAAGATTTTAAGGTGACACTGGCTGAAACTGGCGCAGCAAGCATGACGGGAGGCCGGGTAAAACGGATCGAAAAATATATCGATCGCGAGAATTTCATGGTGACATACGGCGATGGAGTTGCTGATGTTGATATCGAAGCACTTGTGGATTTCCATAAGTCTCACGGAAAGCTGGCAACTGTCACCACATTCCGTCCGA
Source organism: Microcoleus sp. D3_18a_C4 (assembly GCF_036702415.1). NCBI lineage: Bacteria > Bacillati > Cyanobacteriota > Cyanophyceae > Oscillatoriales > Microcoleaceae > Microcoleus > Microcoleus sp. D3_18a_C4. The sequence goes on from NZ_JAUBTI010000001.1 coordinate 177,722, forward strand.
TTTCTCGCTTTGGAATTTTGGATGTAGACAGCGAGAGCCGCGTAGTACAATTTTCGGAGAAACCTCAAATAGATGGCTGGATCAGTGTTGGATATATGATATTTAACCGCCGGGTATTTGAGTATTTGGGGGGAGATGATTGTATTTTAGAACAGGAGCCGATGCAGCGTTTGGCCGCAGACGGACAGTTGATGGCTTACCGTCATGACGGCTTTTTCTTTGCGATGGATACTTTTCGAGAGTACAAGTATTTAAACGAACTTTGGGATGAAGGGAAGGCTCCTTGGAAAGTGTGGAAATAAGTTAGTTGTGGCCTTCTCAGTCAGCCTTTTATGAACGGGCAAGATGCCCGTTCCACAAGAGAGAGAACTTATTTGTTGTGGAACAGGCATCTTGCCTGTTCTTGATAAGGGTGCAGAATGTGAGGAAATAAGTAGGAACACGGCAGTGCCGTGTCCCTACCTCTGCTATAAAATAATTATAAAACATGGATTTTCAAGCTATTCTCAACTACACAGAAACTTACCTGCAAAAGTGCGTTTTACCCCACGCGGAAATTATCGACAGCGACTCGGAAGCGCTGAAAACAGCAGTTGCGGGATTGGAAGATCGATCGCTCTTAGCATTGCGAGTTCCCCAAAAATGGGGCGGTGCCGAAATTGCACCGGAGATTTTTTACCAATATCAGGAATTGACGGCTCGATATTCCGGCGCTTTGTCTTTCCTGCAAACTCAGCACCACAGCGCAACTGCGATGCTTGCCAACAGCGACAATGAAATGCTAAAAAGCAGATACTTGCCCGCGATCGCCCAAAAAGAGTTACGCTTGGGTATTGGGTTTTCGCATTTAAGGCGATCGGGCAATCCGGCCGTCACCGCAACTCCCACAAAAGTGGGCTATTTACTGTCAGGAAAAGTTCCTTGGGTAACAGGTTTTGGCTTGTTTCAAAAGTTTATTGTAGCGGCGGTACTTCCTGACGAACGCGCTGTTTTCGGTTTAGTGCCTTTTGCCAATATTGAACGCGAACATGGTAAAATAGCTTGTAGCGAAATCATGCAGTTAATCGCCATGAACTCGACTAATACTGTGACAGCCACTCTCGATAATTGGTTGCTGCATGAATCGGAAATAATTTCAGTTAAACCTGTGGGCTGGATTTCGGAAAACGACACCAAAAATATACTGAATTTTGTTCCGGCTACTTTTGGCTGTATTCGAGCGGGATTGGATGTAATTGCAGCAGCCGGGGCTGCTAAGAATTCACCTTTTATAACGGCGGCTTGCCAAAAACTAGAGCAAAAGCTCGATCGGCTAAAACAGAATTTCCCACAATCTCAACATAGCTCGAAAACAGAACAATTAGCGCTGCGAGCTCAAGCCATTGATTTAGCGGTGCGTTGCGGGCACGCTGCAGTTGCAGTTTCTAGCGGTGGTGCTAACGGTGCGGTACACCCGGCCGGGAGAGTTTATCGAGAAGCTTTGGTGTATACTGTTTCCGGGCAAACAAAGGATGTGATGGAAGCAACGCTCGATCGACTAATCCAATTTTAGATTTTAGATTTTAGATTTTAGATTTTAGATTGAGAGTGCAGACGGTCAATCGATTTTAGATTTTAGATTTTAGATTTTAGATTTTAGATTTTAGAATTGAAGAAACTGTGTTTAATAAATAATAGATATATTTTACCTGATGACAGACCAATTAAACTCCAATAATCTCAAAACGATCGCCTACAGCAAAATTGTAGACTTAACCCATTCAATTCACCCAAATATTCCCATTTGGCCCGGAGATCCAGCGACAGAAATTGCCACAGTAGCTCAAATAGAAACAGACGGATATTTCCTGCGAAAATTTTCGATGGGAGAACACAGCGGCACTCACATCAACGCACCCAACAGCTTTTATGCAGGAGGCGCCAGCATTGATAGTTATTCCCCGCAGTCGCTCGTTGTGCCCGCAATTGCGATCGACATCCGAAAGCAAAGTCTTGCCAATCCCGACTACACTTTAACAATTGATGATATATTGACTTGGGAACGGCAGCACAAACTTATAGAACCGGGAAATCTAGTTTTATTGTATACTGGCTGGCAAGAAAAATGGGATGACGAGAAAGCATTTTTCAACCGAGACGATCGCGGAATTTGCCACTTTCCGGGATTTGGCAAAGCAGCAACTCAATTTTTGCTAGAAGAACGCTCTATCGCGGGAATTGGCACCGACACTCACGGAGTCGATACCGGGCGAGATGAAAGTTTTGCGGTTAACAAATTGGTATTGGAAAAGCAACGAATAGTGCTGGAAAATCTAGCAAATCTCGACTTGTTACCTGCGGCTGAAATGACTTTAGTTATCGGAATATTGCGCCTTTTGGGAGGTTCCGGTTCGCCCGTGTCGGTGTTAGCTTTTGTTGCTTGAGGCGGTAAAACTTAGATATTGCATTATGCTCAAGAACGGGCAAGATGCCCGTTCCACAAAGAGTCAATTTTTTTTGTGGAACAGGCCGAAAAGCCTGTTCCTAAACGGACAGCCGGATGCCCTTTCCACAAAGAGTGAATTTTCTTGTGGAACGGGCATCTTGCCCGTTCATAAATAGGTAATTGAGAATGGTGCAATATCTCAGGTAAAATTAGATTGAGAAAAGTCGAGTAAAAACAATTAAATTAATGACAGAACTGCCCAAGGATCTCAACGAGGCGATCGCCCAATCCCGCATTGCCACCGCCGCTGCCCTCTCGGACGGCAAAACTCTACTGCAAGTCGAATTAGTATTTCCAGAAATCGCCCTGCAAGCACAGTCTATCACCCTACAATTCCTCCCAGAATTTGAGGAAATCTACCCCGGAGTAAAAGTCTTTTTTCCAGACACCGGTGCGGCAGCCCTCGCGCGCCGCGACTGGGGAGAAACACCGTTTAAAGTAACTGATTTAGGCAGCAGTCGCACTCCAGTTGAAGATAAAATAGCGCCGGAAGATCAACTTTTCATTTTGATCAATCCAGCAGCCGTAGAAGTTGCCCAAGTCGAAAAACTTTACATAGCTGCTGCAGGTCGCCCAGTAATTCTACTCAACCCGCGCCTCGAAGATGTTGCCACCATAGGTATAGGCTATGCGGGCCGCCAATTGCGCGATCGATTCCTCAGCAAAATTGAATCCTGCTACTACATCAGACCCCTAGACACTGCTGCTTTATTCCGCTGCTACCCCCAATCTTGGCAAGTGTGGCTGGAAACAAACGACGAATACAAACTAATTTCTGAAACCGCCCAAAAACCAGTCGGAGACGATTTAGAGCGGATTTTAGCCGCTTCTCTCCCCAGCGCCGATCCTGACTCCACCACACCTGCCAAACCCTTAAAAAAGAAAGGTTTTTTGGCAGAACTCCAGACATTCCTCAAAGCTTTGACTCAGTAACAATCGTTAAGGCTCGATCGTATTTTACGGTGTGTCAGGTAGGATTATTTTCGACTTAATCCGTCGGCTAATCGCTGATGCACCCTAAAGCGTGAAATAACTCAAAGCTTTGCCTCAGTAACAGCAGTTGCAGAAGCACAATTAACAGCTTGCCTGTGTTTCTACCAGTAGCTACGCCAACAGGTACTGGCGAGCTTTACAGAATCTTTATAAAAAGCACTATAATGGGTGACACCCCTCCACCGTAAAAGAGGGGAGGCAAATAACAGCAAAATCAGATGCTATAAGCTAGAGATGGGGCTTTTGAGTCAGGGAAGCGGATAAACACAATGGAGCATCGGCGCATTGTTATCGGGGACGTACACGGGCATTACGACGGCTTAATGACCCTGCTAGAGGCACTTGCCCCCGGCTTGGACGATCGCGTCTATTTTTTGGGAGACTTAATCGATCGTGGCCCCAAAAGCGCTCAGGTATTAGATTTTGTGCAGCAAAGCCCCTACCACACTCTGTTGGGCAACCACGAACAACTGATGCTGGAGGCTTTGTCGGGGACGCCGATGGATATGCGAGCGTGGCAATCTTGGCTCTACAGTGGCGGCGATGCGACAGTAGCCAGCTACAGAGAGACAGGGATGATGCCGTACAAACACTTAGAGTGGCTGCGATCGCTCCCCACGCACCTGGATTTAGGGGACATCTGGCTGGTTCACGCCGGCGTTGACCCCCATCTGTCGCTCGATGAACAGTCGATCGAACAACTCTGTTGGATTCGCAGGGAATTTCACACCATGTCGAAACCCTATTTTCCCAATAAATTAATTATCACCGGTCACACAATCACCTTTACCTTTCATGGGGTCAGACCGGGCGAATTAGTCAGGGGCGAAGGGTGGTTGGATATTGACACGGGTGCTTATCATCCCAAAAGCGGCTGGCTGACAGGATTTGACCTCAGCTACCGCAGAGTTTATCAAGTAAATGTATTTAACAATCAAGTCCGAATTTTGCCGTTTGACGAAGTTGTCCGGCAATTGAAGCCCCAGCCGATTGCACCCCCGCAACCTGCGATCGATTCTATTGTTCAACAGCAGTGTTAAATCAAGTTTTCGTTTTAGGGTATGTCAGTTTAAGTTCGATCTATCTTATATCTTGCACGATTCTCAAGAACGGGCTCTCCGGCCCGTTCCACAAAGAGTAGATTTTCTTGTGGAACAGGCATCTTGCCTGTTCCTAAAAGGCTAATTGAGAATGGTGCAAGATGTGATATCTATTAAATCGAAATTAACTTGCTGCTGACATACCTTAGTAACTGGATTTATTTTTTAACGAACCGCGAAGACGCGAAGATCGCGAAGTAAGAAAAGAGAAGGGAAGAGAAGAGAAAATAAGAGAGTGTCTGACTGATTTAAAATTGCTACGAGCCCAAAAGCCTGCGGATTTCTAGCCTGTAATCCTCATTATCCAAACCTTCACCGCTAGCAAGATCCGGATCTATAGCCTGTGAAATAGCAGCAATACGATCGCCAGTTGCCGGGTGAGTGCTTAAAATGCTAGGAGGAGAAGGCTTGTTGAGCAACTTTTTCATAAAATCAACCATCCCAGATTGAGCGTAGCCGGCTCGCCCCATAGTTTGCAATCCCAACTGATCGGCTTCATACTCAGCTTGGCGACTGTGGGGGCGCCGCAAAGCCAATTCTACCCCAATCTGAACCGCCTGAGATCGATCGAGCCCAGTGGCCGAAGCTACGCCTGAAGCTATGGCCATTTGACGCATTTGTTTAATCGCGTGGCGAGCATTAATGTGAGCGATTTCGTGGGCGATGACACTGGCCAATTCTGCCTCATTGTCCGCCGCCGTCATCAAACCTTTATTCACATAAACAAAACCGCCCATAGTTGCAAAAGCATTAATCGCGTCGTCGTCAATGACTTGAAAAGTATAAGGAATATTCGGGCGAGTGCTTTCTTGAGCGAGTCGTTGACCGATGCGGTTGATATATTCTGTAGTGTCCCGATCGCGGTCAATCTTAAACTCGCTGTTGGTTAACTGCTGATTAATTTGTCGGCCAATAGTCACCTCTTGGCGATCGGACATATTCGACAATTGAATAACTTGAATGCCTCGGAAAATCAGTTCAGGCAAAGAAAATGCTTGAGTCGGTTCCGGGGAAACCACCCAGATACCCGCAGCCACCATCAGGGACAGAAACAGATAAATCCCCCGGCCACAAGTACGCCGGCAAGTCAACCAAAAATTTTTTAACATGAGTGATAGGTGCCAGAAGTTAGATAAAATTGTAGGAAAAACTCGAAAAGTCACTAAATAGGCAGACGCAATTTGAGGCTGATTAGTTGCTATTCTAGCTTTTTGTCAATTTTTAACGGCGCCACCAGCTTCTGGGCGATCGGCCCGCAGGCCAACCAACCGCCGTCAACTGCCTTCTGGGTTAAGTGCCCCAGTCATGCGGATTTGGGGCGATCGTTGTGGTAATATCTTTTAGCTTCAGGACTTACACATCAATAAAGTATGTCATTGCCAGCGGTAGCTCAGCAATAGCAGCATCTGTTTTTCATCGATGTCTGCGTAAGTCCTGAGCTTGTAAACATACTCCTGTCGCTATCAGTATAATAGGCGATTATGAAAATTTTAGATTCTCAAGGCCGACTGTTCGGCAAACTCAGCATTCTAGACGTAGCTGCAGCTCTGATCGTACTGCTAGTTGCAGTCGGAATCTTCTTCTTTCCCGGCACTTCTGGCGGTTCCGTCGCCCAAGTCGGCACCAGTATCAAACCTGTAGAGATTGATGCAATTGCGATCGGTCTCAAAGGAACAAACGTTCAAGATTTGTTCAAACCAGGTGATAAAATCAATGTGGTGATCCGCAATCAACCCTCCGGTCAGATTACCATCAAATCAGCCAAAACTCTCACCAGAACCCTAGCAGTTCCTCAGCCCAACGGCACTCTGAAAGCTCTCCCCGACCCCAGAGAAGAAGAAGCTTTCAGCAAAAATATGATGTTTACCTTAGAGGGAAAAGGTCAACTTACTGAAAATGGCCCGGTTTTAGGTAATACGAAAGTCAAAATTGGCACTACGCTAGAGCTTGAAGGCAACAAGTACATTTTCAACGCCAGCGTCATCGACGTGCGAGTGAAAGAATAATTAGTAGTCAGTAGTCAGTAGTCAGTAGTCAGTAGTCAGTAGTCAGTAGTCAGTAGTCAGTAGTCATTGCTAATGGGGAAGAGGGAATTCATATTCCTTCTTCCTTCTTCCTTCTATCCTTTACATCCGTTACATCCGTTACATCCGTTACAAAATCCGTTGCCGAACTTCTTTACCCTTCCGAAAGCAATTTTAAGTATTGCCTAATTAAGCCAATCGTGACAGCGGGAATTTCTAACTGCGGAGTCAAACCTACGTTTTCCAGAGGTTGAAAAACTTTGATTGCTTCGGGGTTGAGATTTGCCAACCGCTGGCCGATATCGGGGCCGGTAAACTGCGATTTTTCTCCCCAAATAATCGCTGTCGGCGTTGTTAGCTGAGTGATGTACAGCGACAAGTCAAAGCACAAATCTCCCCGCACAAAAGACAGGGCGGCATATTCTGCATTTGGTTCCAAAGCAGATTGGAGGTAAGCATCAACAATTTCTTGGTAAACGCGACGCGAATCGGCAAATTGGCGTTGTTCTAGGAAGCTACGGATGCCGCCGTCTGTGGCGATTCCGGTACTGTAGAGCAATTTGTCTAAAATCGGCGTGTTGACTAGCTTAGCGAAGAAACTGCTGCCGTAATCTTGTCCGAAGTCCGACAAACCGCTGGGTATCGTCAAAATTAGGGATTTGAAGAGATCCGGCCGTGCGATCGCAGCTCGAATCGCGATCGCCCCTGTTAGCGAAGAAGCAATCACCTCTGTCGGACTACCGCAAGTTTTTTCGAGAAATTCGATCGAAGTTGTGATATAATCTTCAACCTGATAATTTCTTGCCGGATGTTCCGATCGCCCCCAACCGATTAAATCCGGTGCTAAAATTCGATATTCTGTCGCAAAAGCCGGATAAACTTTCGACCATTCGTAGGCACTCGACCCGCCGCCAAAACCGTGAAAAAATACTAAGTTGGGCTTATTTTCCGAAGTTGAGGTCGGCAACCCCATCCAAGGCATTTTTTCAGCAGTGTAGTAGACCATTCTGCCGAGAGAAGTAACTATCGATCGCTGACCGAAGCCGAGGGGTACAAGCATAAACTAACCTTAATCGCTGTTATATTTTAGATTCTTTTCCGTCGCCCCGTCTTTATTTAAAAAACTTGCAAAGCTGGTGGCGTTTTTGTAAAGATTGAGTAATGATTTAAATCTATTTTAGTACAGGTGAAGCGTGAAACTACAGACAGCAAGTAAGTTTTGCGATTTGGGCAATTCGGCTGTGTAGTTATCCTTACCCTTGCAAACTACCGCCGATCGGAGATAATAGCAAAATGATGGGTAAGACCCCTCAACAAAATAGAGTCTGTTCGCCAACCCCGAAAGCAGGCGCTCGGAAAGCAGGAGTATTAGAACTCGCTTTCAAGCAGGCGGCAGGTTGGCGGAGGCTCGCCAATCACGAATCATTAATCACGATATTTTGCGGAGCAGTGGCTTTTGAGGTCGAAAGTCTTTGTTGGAGGGCGGGCGATGGGGTTTCGATTCCTAATTGCAGGTTTGGCAATCACTGGCCTCGCCGTTATCAATTCCAAAACACAAGAAACAACTAATCTCAGGGAGGTCTACTAAAATGCAACTGCTCAGAAAAAGGGATCGCGAGGGTTTTATGGTTGATGCGAAAAGTCTTCAATCGGACGGGTTGGCAGAATTTGACACAGCCTGTCGAAGCATGGATTTAAACGGCAAAAAGTCTTTTGTCGCTACTCCAGAACGATCGGGCGCAGGGTCAGATGTGCGATCGCGCGCCACGGTACCTGCGATCGTCCGCGTAGCTTTAGAAGACTTGAAATGCTTTGAAGTAGTAGAACACCAGTTTGCACATTGGGGGGTGACTTTTAGCAATGCCGTCGCCATCCAACCTTCAAACCCAGCATTTTTCACCGGTTCAGGGGCAACAGTGTTAATGGGAGCCCCCAAAAGCGGACTGATAGAAGTAATTTTTAAGTATCCAGTTCGCTGGGTGTCAGGACTTGTCACCAGTTCGCGACGAACTGTTTTATCTGCTTGTGATATTGACGGCAACCCAATTGTTCAGGATGAAATGCCGGCGCCCAATCTGATCGGGTCTAATTCTCCGATCGCCCCTAGGGCTCCCCTGCGCGTAAAAGCTCCGAATATTCATCGAATTACTTTTTACGCTTTTGACGGTCAGCTAGTAGTCGATGACTTGATTTTTGGATTTTAGACTTGAACTAAATCACCCCATAGTTCGCTAAACTTATCCATAGTTAATCCTTAAGAGGAATTTCTATGTGGAAAGTGGCAGAATTTGGAAAATTAGTTGGAGTTTCGTCTTCTACCTTGCGGCGTTGGGAAAGTGAAGGCAAGTTAGTCCCCAATAGGACACTAGGCAACCAACGTCTTTATACAGACAGTCACCTTAGTATCGCGCGAAATCTGAAAACAGGTAAAACACCAAACCGAGTTATCGTCTACTGCCGGGTCTCATGCGCTGGACAAAAACCAGAGTTACTTCGCCAGACACAGGCTATGGAACAATTTTGCTTGGCGCAAGGTGTGTCCATCACTGACTCGATTCAAGAGATTGGGGGAGGACTGAACTTCAATCGTCCCAAATTCCTGCAAATCATACAATGGGCAATACAGGGCGAAGTCAAGATGCTATACGTGGCTCACAAAGATCGACTGTGCCGATTTGGATTTGAATTGGTCGAGCAAATTCTACAGTGGAATGGCGGAACGATTATCGTCGCCAACGCCGAAACCCTTTCACCGCAGGAAGAATTGACTCAAGATTTACTGTCGATCATCGACGGCTTTTCTTCCCGCCTCTACGGATTACGGAAATATCAAGCAAAAGTTAAGAATATTGTAGAGGATATAGATCCTTGTTCAGAGTCCCATATACCTCATCAAGTAAAAAAGTCAAAGTAAGTTTAACTATGTTTGCCGTCAAACGATCGCTAAAATTGAATAACAACGAAGCGACTGTGAGGGCAAAACACTAAGCATGGAGGCAGGTTGTGTTTAATTTCGGGTTCTTGCGAACCCTGATTTATAGTGAGGGCAAGCTTTCGGACTCGAAGGCGATCAACGAAGTCAAAAAAGTTCTCACCAAAAAACTGGGTCTGAAGCCCCGTCGTTCTACGACGGCTTTTTATTGATTTTCCAGTTTCCTAATCAACCCTCTCAGTACGTCTGATTGAGAGCGCATTGTCTTTGTACAGTAACGGGCAAGAATTTCAGCTTCTTGAGAACTGATGCGTATATGCAATCTCTTATCTTTTTCCATAACTTCCACGATGTGTACTCAGTTTATGTGTACAATATAGCAAGGAGGTAAAAACAATGCAACGCTGGAACTACAAGTTAAAACCGAACAAAGAGCAAGCCGCGCTCATGGCCCAATGGCTTATAACACTGCGTAAGCACCGTAATTATTGTCTGAGAGAACGCTGAGCGCGGCTGGGAGACTAACAACAGAAATGTTGAAACGCCTCGGAGCTATGCTTTTGGGTCTTATTGCGAAATAGACACCCGTTTAGAAGTTGGTGCTGTGTGTCCTCTTAGTTGTCCGGTTGTCAAGCATGGCGTTATGTCTGCAACATTAACCAAGACCAGTAAAAAGCTAGGTCTGTGTTGGGATAGCGCTGGGGGTATTCAAAGTAAGAGAACTACTGAGTTAAGAAAAGAAAACGAGTGGTACAGCCGTATTGATTCAGATGTGTTGCAGCGAAACCTGGCTAAACTAGATACTGCGTTTGCAGGTTTTTGGAGTCATAAAAGAGGCTTTCCGGCTTACCGAAAAGCCTCAAATTTCAAGACCTTCGAGTACAAACCGGGGCGTTGCAAGTTTGAAAACAACCGAGTTTATCTTCCTGGTATTGGTTGGATGAAATACTTCAATAGCAGAAGTTTTCCATTCAATGTAGAAATCCGAACTGTAACCGTCAAGCAAAAAGGGACATATTGGTACATCAGTGTACTGCTTGACGACGGAGTGAGACTGCCAGAACTTATCGAACCTAAGTCAGTTGTTGGGATCGATGTAGGAATAAACAAGCTTGTGTCCCTTTCAGATGGTAGCTTTATTGAGAATATAGCTGTTGCAACAAACTATAGAACAGCTCGACGATTAGCGATAAGAAATCGTGCTGCCAGTCGCAAGCAAAAAGGCTCTAGCAACAGGAAAAAAGCACAGATCAAGCTGTCTCAAACCCAACACAAGCTAACCCAAAAAAGAGACGGATATAACTGGAAAGCTGCCGATAAGATAGTTAAAACGGCTGATGCTGTAGCGCAAGAAAACCTAAAAATAACCAACATGGTTAAACGCGCCAAACAATCGCACGATGGAAAAGGAGGTTATAGGAAGAATGGTGCTGCTGCCAAGAGTGGACTTAATAAAAGAATCCTAGATTGTGCTTGGGGGGATATTTTTGGAAAAATAGCGTGGCTAGCTGCGAAGTCTGGCAAGCCTGTATTTGCAGTTAACCCCCGACACACTTCTCAAGAGTGTCCTAAATGTGGACATACAGAGAAAGGCAACCGAGACGGAGAAAAGTTCGTGTGTCGCGCCTGTGGTTATGCTGAACACGCTGATACAGGAGCCTCTAGGAAAATAGCCAAGAAAAGCGGTTTATCATTTCCGCGTAATCAAAAAAGACTACCTGCGGACTGCGGGAAAGTAACGCCTTTGGAAATATCAATCCCTAAGTGGGTTGAGCCTAGGAACCTTAATTTATCGGTTAACTCGCAGTTATCTAATGTAGAAAGCGGTTATCCAGAAAAAAGGATATCCGGATTAATTTCCGGAGAATCCCCGCTGCTTTAGCACGGGGAGTGTCAACAACTACCTCAAGAAGCAACCTGAATTCGCTTAGATAAATCGGTTGTCTAGCCGAGTCTACCAAAATGCTTTGATTGACTTGAAAGATGCGTTTACTCGATGTTCTAAAACAAGCTCAAATTGTGGGAATAAAAAAGATATGCCACTGGGCGTTCGGACTTATTATTGTCCTGGTTGTGGTAGATATATCGATCGCAATTGTTGGAATGCAAGCGTTAATATTTTGAACTCTTAACCCTCGGCAGCCAGGGGGATAGCCGACTCCCTCCACTACGTTGGGCCCAATAGCGTAGGAAGTAAACTCGGATTATCTAAAGATAGCTTTAGATAAGTTTAGATAATTTGTCCGAAGCAACAAAGCCATAAGTAGCGTCCCAAGTCTGCAAACCTTCGAGAAGGGCATTGCGGACTAAAGCTTCTGGTTCCCGACTCAGCATCAGGCGAAAGCACTCGGCAGCGCGGGAACGGGCGATCCTCTGCGAGGGCTTCGCTAACGAACTTTTGACAGAGCTCACAGGGCCAAACCCACCCTGATTCACCAAATCGGTCATTTGCCGCACTGCAATCAAACGCTTCACGGGGTCAGCATCAGTCAAATCCGCCAAGATGCGATCGAGCACCACTTCATCTTTTGCGGCCCCCAGACTCAACCCTTGCCGCAGCAACAGTCCTGCAATCGCGATCGTGCCCAAATTCTGCAAAATTAGGCTCAAAGCCATCCAGTGGCTGCTTGAGTCCGCCCAAATCGCCAAACTCATGTAAGCGCCCAAGGTAGCAATGCCGCCGGTGCCGACGGCTAAAACGAAGCGGCGGTTCGGGCCTTCCCAAAATTGCTCGCCTTTTGCTCGCAGCAATTGCCAGTCCCACGACTGCCCTCGGTAAACCAGCATCATCGCTGCTATCCCCAGGCCTGTGGAAAACAGTAACTGACTGTTCCACCACCCCCAAACTGCTGCCAGGGTGACAACTGCCAGCCAACCTTTCGATCGAGTCAAACTCTCTAGCAGCCACTTGAGAAACGCAGTAGAAACCACAGGCGATCGGGCCCACTCGCTCTTGCCATCTACCCTCCGGCGCATTGTTTCGGCAGTCCGGCCTGTGGCTGTTGGGGTTCCCGGCGGGCGATCGTCGGAACTAAATTTCCTCAAAGCTTGGCCATCCGTCATTTCTACAGACAGGTCGCTCAAGGGGAGATTACCGAGTTCCAAAGTGCGATCGGACACTTTCACAGGCGATCTATTCAGCTTGGTTGTAGTTTTTTTAACTTGATTCATACTGACTTTTTTGAAAAATAACTTAAAGTTATCGAGGCTTTTTTAGCAGTGATTTAGATTCTCGGCAAACAAGAGTCTAAGACTCTATGATACCCGAAATTCAAACCCGTGGCCAGTACCGCAACTGCGCCAAATTCCGAGAAATCCTTACCAAAGATAGAGCTATTGAAGATTGTTGAGAAAAGCACCACAGGTTAACAGGGAATATTTCTGAATCACTCTTGAGGCCCTTGGGCGATCGGAGTTGGCATGATGGCAAAAACTCGAAATTTTTTAATTTCCGAAAATAGGGGAATTTTGAGTGATTCAATTCGTCCGCCAAGAAATGCACGACGAAAATTTAGCCTTTTGCCCGGTGGCTGGGGATGTCGCTGCTACCCCGGTGTCAGATGAGGCTGGGTTCAGCTTGACCGCTAGCTGGACGAACCGCCGCCTCTGGGCGAGCCGACAATCCAGACAGTATGGGTTGATAATTAATAGCAGAAGCATTCCTAAACTGCTAAGATTTTGGAATTAATGGGAGTTGAGTTAATTAAACCGGGTTCTGCTAAAAAGGAGTCCCTGATGCTCATGGGCAGGGGTTAAATGGCGGGAGCATCTCAAGTCGGGTAAATTAACCCTCCTTCTTGTAGAGGCACGTTCACGCCCGATCGGCAACATCAGCCAGATATCGGCGCAAAACAGCCCCGACACCTGCATATTATGGTCGCTAAACCGGACTAGATAGCAGGAAAGCCATCATCCGCGTTCCAACCCGTAAAGCAGCAGGGCAAACAAGCAACCGCGCGATCGGGTTCGGCAAGTGCGGAGGCTGGAACAAACAGCGGCTTTTGACCAAACTCAGACAGAACTGCTGCCCCAAAGTGTGTCTGCGGAGGTTAGGCTAGTGAAGAGACGAAAAGAATAGTTACGATCGAGACTTGATTAGTCTACCTTGTAATTTATTGCTCAGTTGTCAAGCCCAACAGTTTTGCATTCTCGCGATGAGCGAGACTCTTGGCACTTTCAACAAGTGGGGAACTCGACCGTCAAAGAACTTGGGTTTGATGGTAAAGCCCTTAGTAATATGTAAACACCTTATCGATAACTCGCCGGAACAATCTTGCAAGAAAACCCATGTCTAGTATGCACAACCAATTCACGGTTCACTTCTGGGGCGTTAGAGGTAGCATAGCGTCTCCCGGAGCAGAAACAGTACGTTACGGGGGCAACACGCCCTGTGTAGAAATGCGAGTGGGTGACAGTCGCCTAATTTTCGATGGCGGTACTGGATTGCGGGTTTTGGGACAAACTCTCCTGTCCCAGATGCCCGTAAAAGCTCATATGTTTTTTACTCACTCTCACTGGGATCACATTCAAGGATTCCCATTTTTTGTCCCAGCTTTTATTCCTGGGAACTGCTTTCACATCTATGGGGCTATTGCTCCTAATAAGGCTACTATCCAGCAGCGCCTCCACGACCAGATGCTGCACCCCAATTTTCCGGTCCCCCTGCAAATTATGGGGGCAGACCTGAAATTTAACGATATAGAAGTGGGCAAACCGCTGGAAATCGGAGAGATTAAGGTGGAAACTGCTTTGCTCAACCATCCGGGCGAAGCTATAGGCTACCGCGTAAACTGGCGGGGGTATTCGGCTGCTTACGTGACTGATACCGAACATTTTCCCGATCGTTTAGACGACAATGTGCTGTATTTAGCTCAGGATGCTGATGTGCTGATCTACGACGCTACTTATACCGATGAGGAGTATTATGCCCCGAAGAGCAGCAAGGTCGGCTGGGGACATTCGACTTGGCAGGAAGCGGTGAAGGTGGCAAAGGCTGCTAATGTCAAAAAGTTGGTGATTTTTCACCACGACCCGCTGCACAATGACGAGTTTTTAGACAGGGTGGGAGAAGAAGTGGCTCAAAGGTTCCCGAATAGTTTGATGGCGCGGGAAGGTTTGTCGTTACAATTGCTGCCTCCTGATAACGATTTGTCTGAAGCGTCGGTGCAAGCGCCTCAAGTGTCTGTCTGATGGATTTGAGATTGTCAGATGGTTCTGAAATCTCGATCTGTGAAATCTGACATTTAAGCGAGGGCTGACAATCAAGCATCCAGGATACCCGCCACGTGATTCATCCGTCCAGAAATAAAAAACCTGTATCCGATAAAGGAGCCCCCGAATTTATCCGTGGGGTGAATGCTTCAATCGAAAATCGAAAATCGAAAATCGATTGACAATCAAGCATCCAGGATACCCGCCACGTGATTCATTCCAACGCGCAAACTCAGGACCGGTGAAATAAAAAACCTGTATCCGATGAAACTTGCCGAACGTATTTATCTCGCGCAAGTCAATGCTTCCATTCTTTAATCTAAAATCTAAAATCGATTGACCTCACTCAAAGACGGATACAAGCCCCGACTCCTGTCGTGGAAAACCCAAAAGTTTAGACCATAGTTCAAGCTTCCAGATTTATCTGTGGAGTCAATTCTAAAATCTAACATCTAACATCTAATATCGACTGGCGATCGCAATCTGGCTAAGTGTGTCAAAATTTTAAGCGTGTGGGTAACTTCTTCTTGTAGCGCTGCTCTGACTCCAACTTCTGTTGCCTTGGGAAACTTTGATGGTTTGCACCTAGGGCATCGACAAGTCGTGCAGCCAATTTTAAATCGATCGCCTGGGCAAAATTCTGCGACGGTTATTGCGTCGGGGCAAAACTTGCTCTCCAACGCTGGCAGAGATCAAAATTTGGAAACAGAACATCTGGCGACCTGCGACAATGACTCAGCAGCACCGCCCGATCGAGCCTGCAGCAGCCATAATTTCGATGGTTTGATAGGGCAGACAAGGGCAGAGGGCAACAGCCTCTCTGGGATCGATTCTGATGGGGTCGATCGGCTTTACGGCACTGTGGTGACATTCGATCCCCACCCGCAAGAATTCTTTACGGGTCAACCGAAAAAACTGCTGACACCTCTGGCAGAAAAGGTAGAATTGCTCGCAGCAATGGGCGTCGAGCAACTTGTGCTGCTGCCGTTCGATCGAGAACTTGCGGCTTTGACTGCTTCTGAGTTTGTCGAGGAAATTTTGGTGCGACAACTAAAAGCGAGTCGAATTAGTGTGGGGGTTGATTTTCGGTTTGGACGGGGACGCGCTGGGACGGCTGTGGATTTGCAGTCGATCGCCTCTGGTTACGGTATTGATGTTGCTCTTGTACCCCTGCACAATTGCGGTGAGGGCGATCGGATCAGCAGTTCTGCAATCCGCGAAGGTCTGGCATCCGGCGACCTCACAAGAGCGAATCAGTTGCTGGGGCGACCTTACAGTTTAGTCGGGACTGTGGTTGGGGGACAGCGGCTGGGTAGGACGATCGGATTTCCTACTGCTAATATCGAACTGCCGCCGGAAAAATTTTTGCCACGTTTTGGCGTGTACGCGGTGCGAGTCTCGGTGAAGCAGGGAGGGGAAAAGATGAAAGAGGAAAGTTCTTCCTATCAGCGGGAAAATCCCAACTCTCTAATTCCCGGCACAGCATCAAATTTATCTTTTGTCAATGGGGTGATGAATGTTGGTTGCCGCCCGACAGTAGACGGCCTGCAACCCACTGTGGAAGTTCACCTGTTAGATTGGTCTGGGGATTTGTACGGTCAAACCTTGAGCGCGAGTTTGGTAGAGTTTTTGCGACCCGAACAAAAATTCGCGTCTCTGGAAGCTCTCAAAACTCAAATTCAGGCAGATTGTGATATTGCTAGAAGCGTATTATAGCCTTGGGCATAGGGCATAGGGCATAGGGCATAGGGCATAGGGCATAGGGCATAGGGCATAGGACTCGTCCCCATACCTCACCACGCTTGAGAACCGCTATAGCTGCTAAAGTCTAATAATTATGCGATCTAGAACGGGCGATCGGTTTTAAAAATGGTGCAAGATGAGTCAGACTAAATTCTACTTGTACAAATCCGAAGTCCGCAAGGCAAAGACTCAAGAATTTGGCAATCTTGATATCTTTTCAACAATTAGCAACTAGCAATTAGCAATTAGTAATTAGAAATCAGGGATATGAGACAACATATTGAGCGGCTCAAACAAAATCTAGGCAAAACTATGGTCGGCAAAGCGGATGCTATTCGCTTGGTGCTGGTAGCCGTGCTTTCGGGCGGGCACGCGCTGCTGGAAGACGTGCCGGGTGTGGGAAAAACGCTGCTGGCGAAGTCTTTGGCGCGATCGATCGATGGGAAGTTTCAGCGGATTCAGTGCACTCCCGATTTGTTACCGACGGATATCACGGGTACTAATATTTGGAATCCGCGCAGCGGAGAGTTTGAGTTTTTGCCCGGGCCAGTTTTTGCTAATGTTTTGCTTGCCGATGAAATCAATCGGGCGACGCCGCGAACTCAGTCAGCTTTGCTGGAAGTGATGGAAGAAAAGCAGGTGACAGTAGATGGAGTTTCTCGAAATGTTCCGACGCCGTTTTTTGTGATTGCGACTCAGAACCCGATCGAATATCAAGGCACTTTTCCGCTACCGGAAGCGCAGATGGATCGGTTTACTTTGTCTTTGACTTTGGGCTATCCCGCTGCGTTGGAAGAGTTGCAAATGTTGGAACGGCTTTCTGATAGTTTTGCTGTTGAAGATTTGCAGCCTTGTATTTCTTTGGAAGAAGTGCAGGAATTGCGTCGTTTGTGCGCTGCTGTGAAGGTGGAAGGCTCTTTGAAACAGTATATTGTAGATTTGGTGCGATCGACGCGGGAAGATGAGGAGATTACTCTGGGGGTGAGTCCCCGGGGTGCGGTGGCTTTGCACCGGGCGTTGCAGGCTTTGGCGTTTATGGAGGGCCGGGATTATGGGACTCCTGATGATGTGAAATATTTGGCACCGCACGTACTTTCTCACAGGTTGATTCCGGCGGGCGGAAGGAGGGCTAAGACGATTGTTGACAAGTTGTTGCGATCAGTTCCTATTCCTTAAAAAGTTT
Organism: Microcoleus sp. D3_18a_C4; assembly: GCF_036702415.1. Classification (NCBI taxonomy): domain Bacteria; kingdom Bacillati; phylum Cyanobacteriota; class Cyanophyceae; order Oscillatoriales; family Microcoleaceae; genus Microcoleus; species Microcoleus sp. D3_18a_C4. Next base: position 195,393 of record NZ_JAUBTI010000001.1, read on the forward strand.
GTAAGTAGGTTGCTTTAATTAAAGGAACAGGCAAGATGTCTGTTCCACAAACAATTACAGCTTAATTAAAGGAACAGGCTTTCCGGCCTGTTCCACAAACAATTACAGCTTAATTAAAGGAACAGGCTTTCCGGCCTGTTCCACAAACAATAAAGAATTACAGCTTAATTCAAGAAACAGGCTTTCCGGCCTGTTCCACAAACAATTACAGCTTAATTCAAGGAACAGGCTTTCCGGCCTGTTCCACAAACAATTAATTTTCCTGTGGGGAGTAGGGGTTGGGCATCCTGCCCACCCTTGAAAGACTTATTAATAATGGTGCAAAATGTCAGTTAATCCATAGGTTTTGCACCATTCTCAAGCACTCTCAAACAGCGCCACTAATTTCTTTGCCTCTAAATCGACATTGTGTTGTTGAGCAACTCTCTCTGCTCCTGTTTTTCCCATTTGTTCTAGCTTTTCTAGAGGTGCTTCCAATACCGCGCGCATCGCTACGGCTAATGCTTCTGCGGAACCGGGAGGAACTAACCAACCGCAAACACCGGGTTCTACGAGTTCCGGGATGCCAGCAACATAGGTGCTAATTACGGGCCGATTGAGAGCGAGGGCTTCCATAATTACAACGGGCAAACCTTCAGCAAAACTAGGCAATACCATTGCCCGTGAAGCTAAAATCTCTTGCTGAACTCGATCGCCACTGGCCCAGCCGGTAATTTCTATATGGTTTTGCAGGTCGAGTTGCAAAATCTGCTGTTCAATATCCGATCGCAGCGGCCCGTCTCCTACGAGTACCAACTTAAACTCTAAGCCTTGAACTGCTAGCAAGTTAGCAGCTTCTAGCAATAACAAATGACCTTTTTGTTCGCTGAGTCTGCCAATGCAAGCTAAGCGGGGTGCTGGAGGTATGGGGACGTAGGGTGCAGCTAAAAATGCAGCATCTACGCCGCAGTGTATGACGTGAATTTTTGACCAAAAAGTGCGATCGCACCACCTAAAAAGCTGACTTTTACCGAAGGAACTAACTGCTGCTACAAAGGTCGAGCGTTTAATTTTTTCGTCTAAGGAAAGAAGTGTGGCTTTATCAAATTCTTCAGGGCCGTGAACGGTGAAACTGTAAGTCGGGCCGCCCAGCACGCGGCACAGCATTGCGACTGTTGTGGAATTTGTCCCGAAGTGAGCGTGAACGTGTGTTGTACCGGATTCTGCAAACCAATTTAAAAGAATGCAAGCTTCTGCTAAATAAGCTAGATGCAGCAAAATCCCCCGTTCCGAGTGCCAGCCAACTTTGAACATTAACCGCACAGCTTCGATGAATCGAATGGGTCTAGTTGCGGCAACGCGCAGCAAAGCCCACGCTAACCCCTGTACGCCAACTCCTAAGATTACTTTAGTCAATTCTTGCTCTAGTTTGTCGGCCTCATCAACGAGTTCTGACTCGCAGGATCGGATGGAAAAGCGTGCGACTTTCATGCCGCAATTTTCAACGGCTAGCACTTCTCGGCGGACAAAGCTGTGGCTGACTTTGGGATAGAGGTTGACTAGATAAGCGATGTTCATGAACAGGCTGGAAAGGCTTTGAAATTTATTGAGTTTATTTTAGCATGGGGATATGGCGAGCGCACAGTACCGTAGGTTGACACTATCGCAATTGATGGGATGGGGATTGGGAAAGGGCGATCGTATTCTCAAATTTACCATCAATACGATCGCTCCTATTTCTAAGGCAAATTTGAACAAGTCTTGCGATACCCCTCTCCCGGTAAATACTGCTTCCATTCTTCTTTCGTAAAATTACGAGTTAAGCGTTGGCATACTTCATCTGTGAGCTTGTTTTGAGGTAAGCTAACTAATTTTATTATGTTATTTTCTGTTCCAGTTGCATCAGCAACAGCCAGAAGTTTGCGATCTTTACTAAAAGTTATACTATTTATATTATCCTCCTTCTTCTCAGAGACTATCTCTTTAAATCTTTCTTCACTGAGAATATAGTCTATAATAAACATTGCCTTACGGTCATGCTGCTTAATCTGCTTCATAAAGTCTTGTGTAGAAAAAGTAGCGGGTTTAGATAGTATTATTTCTCTATTGTTACTATTTTCTTTCACTATAATTTTGCGATTGTCAATACACCGAGCAGAATATTTTTCAGCCTTCCAAGTAGAGCGAGATTTGCATGATTCTTCAAAAGATAAGTTATCGTCCCAAAAGGATGATATCTCATTCCCACTTTGAGTTTCATGGAGTTGTGTTCTATAACCACTAATACCTCCCACATTTAAAGATATAAATAAATATTTGAAGTCATTACTAAATAAAACTGCATATACCACTGTTGTAGCAGGCGATGAATTACTTGCTAAACCAAAAGTTTTGATTTTTTTATGGCTATTTACATCCCATATGTCGGCAGATACACCTGCATTAGTCTGACCAATTGCCACTAAATATTTTCCATCATCACTAAAATTGAGGGATAGAATATCATCTTGAGTTCTCAAAGATAATATCCATCTATTCGCAGGTTCCCATTGTTTTACTGTTCCATTCCTATACTCAATATTTAAAAATTTACCATCAGACGAATAAGTTACTTTTTGTATTTCATCTTTGTCAGTAAACCGGGCTACTTCCGACCCGGTTTCAACATCCCAAACTTGTGAAACAAATACTGATGACTCACTATAAGCTGATTTATCAAGCTGGGAAGTGCCGAACAAATACTTTCCTTCTGGACAAAAGACTATTTTCCCAATATTACCATTTTGCCAATTAATAGTTTTTATTTTTTTCGTGAGTGGTTCTAACAGTCTAATTTGACTAGAATCGGTAACTGCCAAGTATTTATCGCCTGGACTAAAAGCAATTTTATTTAATTGAGTAGGAGACTTTATTTCCCATATTCTTTTTCGGTTATTTGCATCCCAAAGTTCAATTTTATTGTCATGATTTACTGTAGCTATGTACTTGCTATTATAGCTAAATGCTATATTCTTAAAAATATACTCTCCACCTAGCGTAACATTTTCTGTCTCAGCTTTAGTATGATTAGTCATATCTGATAAAACTTCAGAATATCCACCATATTTACTATATCCTGTAGCGAGATAGTGATCGTTGTGGCTGAATTCATAACTTACATGGTTAACATAACCAAAAGGTTGAAAAGGATAAATCTCCTCATATTTTTTTTGACTATTGTTCCATGCTTTTAACATAAAATGATAGTTTTCAAGTGTAGTAACTTGATACTTCTTAGTTTTACTAAATCCGATATCATCATTCTTGGGAGATGTATTAGTTATATTTTGTATATTTTGTGGCAATAAAGTTAATCCATGCCACAAATTTTGAGTTGTTTCTAGAGATTCATGAATTCTGACAGCTTCCATAGCCAACAGCATACTTGTTTGAAACTCAGCAGGCTGTTTTCTTAGGTCTTCTGCTTGTTTCACTAGATTCTGACTGAGAGAGACTCGGCTTTTAAAATACAATGTTGTTCCTAATAGACCGAATATAGAAAACAATAAAATACGCATACTACGTGAATATTTTTCGCACTGTAGACTTAAATTTAGGAAATCTTCAGCCACCTTTGAAAGCTGTATATCTTCTTTTTTGATAAAATCTGCTGCTTCTTTTAATTTCTTACCTGACAGCAAATAACTTCTATTTTTACCTACTAATAGTGAAAAATAATGAATAAAAGGATCGATAAATTTATGTGGCTTAGAATGACTGAGTTGATGAGGATTATTTTTATCTTGCTCTCGCCACGTTTGAGCAGCATCTTCAATATTTTGTCGGATCAGCAATGCTTCTCTATTTTCGTGAAGCCAACTGTATAACCGTGGCCAATAGCGAATTAATGCTTCATGGGCAATGTCTACCACAGGAATTTTTTTATTTTCTGTTTCTAGATGGCTCGTTACGATTAGCTTAGCATCTGCTAAACGTTTGATAACCTGTTCTAACAATTCTTTAGCTTCTGGTGATTTATCAGTCAGTAAATCTTCTTTACGAACCTGCCTACGTGTATCATCACCTTCAACATTTAAGCGTGTCAGCGCCACAAAAATCCACTTGGCAACCTGCTGCGTAGCCAGCCCCTGCTGATTTGGTAACCGATTTTTGTCTTCATCTTGTAATAAGGAGTCATATATTTCATCTGCGTGTTGTTCCAGTGCTCCTGCTACTCCTCCTAATTTGGTTAAATCCGAGTTAATTAACCGCTTTTTCTGAGACTGTTGCCAAAGTTTATCTAAGGTGAACTGCAACAAGGGCAAATAACCCGGTGAATTCTCTACCTGTTTAATTAAACTTGTTACCAATTCAGTTTCAACTTCTATTTCAACTTTTTTGGCTGGTTCTATAATAGCTTCCCGTAATTCTACATCGGTCATCTGCTCAACTCTAAACAGATTCTGCTTCTGCGAAATTTTCCTGCCTATTTTTTCATATTCTGGTTGGTGAAATCTGCCTTCAAAATCTGAACGCATCACCAGCACCAGGCATAGTTTATGCCCTAAACCCTCTACAGCTTTCAATAAGCAGTTAAAAAACTTCTGTCTTTCAGCATCATCTTTGCATTCGGTAAAAATTTCTTCAAACTGGTCTATTACCAACACCACACGACGATCAGCAGATGCCATTTGGTTGACTAAAGCCTCTAGTTGGTCTGCTTCTACTCCAATGACATTTTTGAGGCTTTCCAGTGGATGCTTACCGGGTCGAAATGATGGGTATAGTTTCCAACTGTGACTCCCTACGATTTCCTTACCTAAGTACAACTGATAAAGTAACCCAGCTCTTACTAGGGAAGATTTTCCGCTTCCAGACACTCCCAATACCGCAATAAAATTCCTGTCACGCAACTTTTGTAATAGCTGTTTTGTTAAGTTTGTACGTCCGTAGAAATATTTGTGATCGTCACACGCTTTTAGCTGTTCTGGATTGAAGTCAAAATATTTCAACCCTCTGTAAGGACGAATATTTGCCAGAACACCGTTTTTACCAGTTAAATGAATGATACCAGTTGGATTACTACACCTGTGATGCTGCTGTGGTTTTTCCGCATTCAATTTCTTATCAATAAAGTCTGTTAGCGTGTAATTTGTCACCCAGCCGTCGCTGTTATTCTCAGGGTTAAGACCTGCCAACAATGCTGGTGTCAGCACCCCTCCAATCGCTGTCTCGAACTCCCGCGAGGCGACAATTAAACAACGGTCACGCCCTCTTGTTTCTTTCCCTAAATTAGTCTCTGTAAAATTGAATAACTCCCCACTATGACAGCAATCTAACCAAACAATCTGCTGTTGTACCGGACTATTTTTTAATATCTGATGTAAGTCTTTTAGGGAAAACAGACCGCTCTCCCTGCAATTATCATCATGACAACTGGTGACTAGAAAGCCTTCGGTTTGTCCATTTTTCTGCCTTCTCGAGCCATGACCTGCAAAAAACAACAGTGCTGTTTCTGGAATTATGACACTTTCGGGTTGAAAAAGCCGGGTAATTGCCGTCTTCAGTTCTGGGAGGGTAACAAATAAATCTTGTGAAACTTCCCTCTCATCATAAATTGGCAACCGATGTACCTCAAAGCTGCCGTATTCCTCTAAAAGTTGGGCAATCTTCTCCGCATCCTGTGCTGCTGTAGGGAGATAGCCTTCAAATGGATATTCATTGATGCCAATTACCAAGGCTTGTCGCTTCGTCATGTTCACCCACTCATGCAGTAGTGTCTTTTCTGACTATACACAAGCAAATTAGTTTCTTCCGGATTTAATGTTTTTCTTTGTGTAGACTACATTACAGCGATTTTGACTTGCTGTATATACTGGTAATATCCACAAAATATTTTTATGACTGCATCCATTGACACCACTTTACTAGCGTTGTTGATAGCTCTGAGCAACTTAGATCAACCCCTGAGTCCAACTGAACAAGCTGCCCTAAATAAGGTAGGTAAACAGTTAGATGCTAATCCTAAAGCTTGGGATACCATCGAAAAAGGATTGAGGAAGGTGGTTGAGGCGAATGATTCTTTAAATCAGCAATATCAAGTGGCAATAGCTTTAGTAGAAGCCGTAGATGGTAAAATACCCTCTGGACTACTACCCACTGAAGCTGAACTAGAACAGATATTAACAGTTGGGAATAAACTGGAAAAACGTGCTGGTAAACCCAAGCCAGTTCAAGACTCTCAAAGTAACGAAATTCTCAACATGAGTACCGAAGTTCTGAAAACTTTGAACCCCGTAGAAGCCAGCAAAAAATTGCCTTTGGAAAAACTCAAAGATTTCTTTAAAACAACTTTCAATAAATGATAAACCTCGTCTACCCTAACTTATTTCTGTTTCTTTATGACCTGCGGGAAGGATTGGGTGAAGATGCCCAATCCTTAACAGCCAATCAGAAAAATTTTGCGGCTAAATTACCGACAAATATTCGTTCATCCCTGTTTAACGGAGATTCTGTTTTTGAATCGGAATACCTGGAACTGCTGACAAATAGGTGTGAGGGTTTTACTGACGGCGACAAACCATTTGAAGGCTATTATTTACCCGTCCGCTTGAACGATACCTATGGATTACTTTTGGGTTGTTCTTTTAAGGAAGATAGGACTCCTCACCCAGCCAGTTGTCTTGCCCAATTTCAAGCTAAAATCAAGGAAAAGCTAAATAATCAGGAGCCAAATATCGGGCAAACCTGGCTGATTGTAACTGAGATGGACAACCCAAACATTAGTCCAGAAGAAGTTGCTAAAAAATGCTGTCAATCCTTAAATATTGGCTTGAAATGGGAACGAGATTTCCCAGGTAAAGGGTCTTTTCTGGGAGGGAGTATATTTGAGCTTTCACGGTACCAACTGCTGATGCAGGAGTCAACACAGGATTCTACACCACGCACTATTCAACAACTACAAGAGAATATCCATCTCATCATTGCCGTAATGCCGAGCAGTGATGCTGCCAAAACAGTTTGGGAAGATTTTAACACTAAACTGCTGCCCTTATTTTGCTATCGCCATAAAGTTTTCTGGGCTTATGCTCAAAGTCGCTATCTGAAACAACAACTAAAAAAAGATTTCAGAGATATTAACCAACTCGTAGGAAACATCTACAGTCAAAATCTCAAAAAACTCCGCAAAACCGTTGTTGATGCCCAAAATCTATTACCTAAGTATACCACAAAATTACATTATCTAGATGCTCAAATTCGCACTATTGAAATTAACGCCATCAACTATAGTAGACGGATCGGTACTATTGGCGATCGCCTAAATCAAATCCCAACCCCAAACTTACAAAACACGATCGCTCAAATCCTCCCCTGCGATCTAAAATTCCTGGAAAAATTCAGCGAAGATGTAGAGAAAAAATACCAGTTACAAGTGCAAAAAGACTATGCTTCTTTCAGTCTAGGCTCACAATTACTGCAAGACTTAATCAACTCAAGTCGGGCAATTACAGAGATAGAACAAGCTGAGCGCGATCGCACTTTCCAAAACACTGTTGGGATTATTGGTGCTGGACTAGCAGTGGGCTCCATCGTCGCCTCAATCGAAATACCGACTGAGCCAAATGACAACTTCTTAAATCCCCCGCTCGATTTGGCGCTTTCTACTCTACATATTCCATGCGCTTGGTTGCCTTTTGCCATTAAGATTACCTTTAGCTTGAGTGCCGCACTCGCCGCTGGGTTATTTACTGCTATACTAATTTGGTTAGGACAGCTTTGGCGGAAAAAGTAACAACAAATCAAACAGCTACCAATTGATTTAGCTGCGATTCACACTGTTGAAAGATGTAATTAACAGCACCAAAAAGTTGATCTAGTTCCTGAATGCTGTAAAAATTGATATTTCTGGTAAAAACATTTCCTTCTAGCTTGCCAAATTGCCAGGTTTTGCCATTAGACACAATACCCAAAATAATAACTTGAAGTTCATCGTTAAGTCGCTGGGCTGCAATCATTTCTGCTATACACTGCGCCCAGCCTTCTTCAAATTTATCTTGCTTAGCTTCAACTAAAAGCAAATACGGTTTGTCAAACACAACTTTGCCGAGAGGAGAACGTTTTGCCAAAATATACTCAGGAAAACCTGACAACTTAGTGTCATAGTTGAGAGCTTCATGGCTCCACAAAACAAATTTACTGCGATAGCACTTCCAAACTTCTTTTAGCACGGGATAAATCAAATTTTCGCAAACTGCAAATTCTGAGTTATCGACTACTCCTTCCATCATCATGATTTGCAAGTCTTCGCGAAAGTAGTCAGGGACAGTGAAAGCAATTTCAATCACAAAATTAGCTTCAGTATAAATTGTCTGAAATTCTTTGATAACTGCCCCGATCGTTTTATAATTGCTAAAAGCCATATTTACCTCACTGTGTTTGAGTTAAGTAAGTGGGTACTAACAAATATAACATGGGGAGAGCGCTGGTTTTGCAGCCGTAACTGGCTATTTGGGTAAATTTTGCAACATTTATCCTTTACGTAGCTCTACACCTACCCAAAATGACAGCAATAAGGTAAAGTAAACGGCACAAGAGTCTAGAACTCTCCAACGACCGCAACTCGGCAAACCCGCCCCTGACCAGCAAAACTGGTCGGTACAGGCGGCATTAACCGCAAACCGTCAACCCCTAACAACCGAGAAAAATGCAAACCTACTACTACGTTTTAGCCAGCCAACGCTTTTTGCTAGAAGAAGAAGCCCTAGATGAAGTGTTTAAAGAAAGAACTCGCAACTACAACGAACAAGAAAAACAAATAGACTTCTGGCTAGTCAAACAGCCCGCTTTCCTAGAAGCACCGACAATGGCAGAAGTTAAAGCAAAATGCCCTCAGCCAGCCGCCGCTATTATTTCTACCGATCCAGTCTTCATCACCTGGTTGAAACTGCGATTAGAATATGTACTGACAGGTGAATTTCAAGCACCATCACCAACTATTCCCGATGCCCTTGCATCCCTACAGACAGCATGAATAAAATAGCCAAATATCCGACCAAACAACTAACAACAATTAGGGGTAAACTGTACAAGTTTATTTTGTCTCTACCCCTATTTTCTGCTACTTCGATCGCCCTTTTTGCCTTAACAATTTTATCGAATTCTGTTAAAGCTGAGTCGAGCTGTCAACCGCCCCAGTCCGATGAATATCTACTGTTAATTGTCACCCCAACACCCGAACAGCAAGAAAGAGCAAAACGCTCATTCCCCGGAAATACTAACAACACCGTTTGTCGGTATATCAATGACACGGTGACGCGAGTTGGTGGCTTTCGCGACTCGCAAATCGCCAGCGATTGGGTTAAATACATCGAAGATGTTGTCGGATTGCAAGCTTACGTAGTACGATCGCCCGCTGCGGCACTACCCCAAAATTTGCCAGTCTACAACCCTCAGCCAGCACCAGCTTCTGAACCAATCACCAATCCTTCAACCGGCAATCTTGCCTTCAATCCCCAACCCCTGGGCCCTGGTTATGCAGTGTTAGTAGATTACTTCAACCAACCGGAATTAGCCGCCCAAGTCAGGCAAGCATTCGGCACGCAAGTAGGCTTAGCTTCCTATGGCCAGCGTCCCTTTTTATTCGTCGCTTATACAACGGATCAAAACGCCGCTACTGATGCCGTAAAAGCATTGAGCGATCGAGGTTTTTGGCCGATGTTAGTAGACAGCCGCCGAGTTACCGTAATTGCTCCCGCTGTTCGCTAAAAGATAACCTACCCCCACGATCGTTCGGATCTTGAAATCGCTACTAAGCTGAGGCGCATCTAAATTTTACAGTCAACTTTGATGAAATTATTGTGGGGAGTAGGGGTTGGGCGTCTCGCCCGCCCGAAAAATACAACGCAAGATGCGGAACAGCTTAAACAAACAAAGTCCGCCCACGCGGATTAATAACAATTATTGTTGTTGTTCGGACTCTAGCGGGCTGCTTCCTAGCTGACTTTCTGCCCGCTTTTTTGCTTCCATTGCCGCTCCGTAATCCGGTTTGTAGCGAATTGCTTTGTCATAGGAGGCGATCGCATCTTCGTATCTTTTTACCGCCATAAGTGCATTGCCGCGGCTGTACCAGGCTTCCGAGTAGTCAGGCTTGACATAGACAGCTTCATTGTAAGAGACTAGCGCATCTTCGTACCGCTTTAAATTGGACTGAGCATTTCCTCTATTGTACCACGCTTGATATTCTTTCGGGTTTAAATCTAAGGCTCTGTTATAACACTCAATTGCTTGTTCATACTTGCGTAATTCGTGGTAGGCCCAGCCTAAATTATACCACGCTTGATAATAATCCGGTTTTAATTTTACAGCTTTTTCGTAAGCTTCTACCGCTTCTTCATGCCTCCGCATTTTCAGCAAAGCGATGCCTTTACTGTACCACCCTTGATAAAACTTGGGCTGAAATCGCACGGCTTTTTCGTAGGCTTCAAAAGCTTCTTGGTTTTTGTTAACTTCTAGGAAGACATTGCCTAAATTGTACCAAGCTTCATAATTATCGAATTTGATTTCAACTGCTTTTTGATATGATTCAACGGCTCGATCGTACTGTTTTAATTTTTGGTGAGCTTGTCCCCGATTGTACCAGGCACGGTACAAATTGGGCTGAAATTTTACAGCTTTTTCGTAGGAAGTGATCGCCTCTTCGTACCGCTGCGAGTCTAACAGAACATCGCCTCTACCTTCCCACGCTGCGGCATAGTCGGGCTGGATTTTCAAAGCGTTATCAAAAGATGTGATCGCCTCTTGAGACTGTTGCAACTTATCCAAAGCATAACCGCGTCCCGTCCAAGCTTCCAAGTATTCCGGCTTTAATTCTATGGCTTTATCATAAGCTGACTGCGATTCTCGATATTTTTTCAATTCGTACAAAGTTTTGGCTTTTTCCTGCCACACTTCCGCGTAGTCAGGCCTGAGATTTATTGCTCGCTCATAAGCGGCCAGAGCTTCTTCAAATCGGCTTAAATTGTAAAGAGTATTACCTCGGTTGTACAGGTCAGTTGCATTGGCCGCATTAAAAGTATTTACACCATAAATAGATGCTATAATACTGATGCCAATTAAACTGGCGAGCGACAATATTTTTAAATACAGTTTTTTTCGGGATTTTACCTGCTTATTCGCAGCAGCAACCGGAGGCAATACAGGAACTGTACCGCTGAAAGAATTTTTCAATTCTTTAATAGCTTGCAGCGTTTCGCTGGCACTAGAATAACGTTGCCTAAAATCGTACTTTACCATCTTATCTAAAATCTTCGCAAATTCAGGACTGACGGATGTTTTGTCCTGCCAAATAATTTCCTCTGTATCGGGGTTCCTTGGCATTTGGTGAGGATTTATGCCAGTGAGGAACTGAATTGCGATCGCACCTGCGGCATAGATATCGCTGCTGAGTTTCGGGTTGCCGTGAGCTTGTTCGCTGGGCATATAACCGGGAGTACCGATGCTGACACTCAAGCTATTCTTGGGCTGAGGATTGGTGATTTGAGTAGTAATTTCTTTGACTGCGCCGAAGTCAATTAAAACTAATTTTCCGTCTTTATCTCTGCGGAGGATATTGCGGGGATTGACATCGCGGTGAATCACATTTTGTTGGTGTACAAAGTCTAAAATTTCGAGAAGTTCCTGCAATATACAAATGACTGCATCTTCCTGCATGACTCCTGCTGTTCCTCCTTGGTAAGGGGAACCCGCCCCAGTCGCCCTTTGGTAAGAGGAACCCCCCCCAGCCCCCCCTTGGTAAGGGGGGGAGCCAAGTCCAGCCCCCCCTTGGTAAGGGGGGGTTTGGGGGGGTATAATTTCCTGACTTAAATCGTGGCCTTCTATAAATTCTTGAACTAGATAAAACTCTTGATTCTCTTCAAAAAAAGCAAAAAGTCGGGGAATGCGATCGTGATTTCCCAACTTGTACAAAACTTGTGCTTCCGTATCGAATAAACGTCTTGCTACCTTTAGAGTTTCGGGATCGGTTGCGTGAGGTTTAAGCTGCTTGACGACGCAGAGGTGATTGCCTGGTAGCTGCTTATCTTCAGCTAAATAAGTTTGAGCAAATCCGCCGCCTCCCAAGTGACGGATAATGCTGTAGCGATTGCCGAGTGTTATTCCAAGCATGAGATTTACCTAATATTCCTAGTCTTTTGGAGAATTAGCTTCCAACCAAGCTGTTAAATCTTCGGCATTTGAAAATTCTAACATGACCCCTCGAAAATTTTTAATTGGTCGAACGACAACGGAGGAGTTTGAATTTCCATAAAATAAATTTCCGCGTGAAATCCTTGTGCAGTTCTTCAATCATTAATTGAGTTCCCTCATTTTTTGCTGTATTTTACCAAGCTAGCTTGTCTCATGTCGGCAGGTATAGAATTTGGATTTCAATAATTACAGACCTGCCATTGTGGAATTTTGCTATAACCTCTAACTAACTATCTTTGGTTTTGATGTAAGGCGCGCTGTGCGAACTTTACTGTGACAGTCTGTGGGCTTTTTTTCTTGTTCCCTCCCCTTAGTAAGGGGAGGGTTAGGGTGGGGTTCTAGATTGTGGCCGGCATTGGGATGCTCCCACTCTAACTTAACTTTGAACTGATTTCAAAATCTCGTCATCGACTGAAAAATCTACCTCAGCTTTGTCCCGCCCCGAAACTACATAATCATTCTGAAAAGAATCTTTTAAGCCAGAAAGTAAGTCAAATTCAGGCTGCCAGTTAAGATCGGTGACAGCTTTATTCACTGAAGCGAAAAAGTGCTGCAATCGCATCGGGAAAGCTTTCTTCTTGCCGAAGTCAAATTGTTTCGGATCGTAGTGTACAATCTTAATAGCATCAGGGGATTTGCCTGCCGCTTGAATGCAGGCGCGGGCTAAACCGTCAAAGGTGACAAATCGATCGCCCGAAACGTTGTAAATTTGCCCGATCGCCCTTTCGTTGCCCAAAACCGCCGCCATTGCTTTAGCCAAATCCTGACAGTGCCCCAACTGCGTGAAGTGCATTCCGTTACCGGGAATCGGAATCGGTCGATCGCGCACAATGCGATCGAAAAACCAAGCCTCCAAATCGTTATAATTTTGGGGGCCGTAAATGTAAGTCGGGCGAATCGAAGTCCAAGGCAAACCGGACTCGGCCAAGTAATTTTCGGTTTCGCATTTACCCAAATGCCGGCTTTTAGGATCGGTAGCGTCCCCTTCAATATGAGGCATTTGATCCGACTTCAAATAAACCCCCGCAGAGCTCATGTAAACAAAGTGCTGCACCCGCCCTTTAAATATTTCAGCTAAAGGCTTTGTATCGCTGAGTTCACGGCCGTTGTTGTCAAAAACCGCGTCAAACTCGACCGCCGATAACTTGTCGTGCAATTGTTCAACATTTGTGCGATCGCCCTGAATCTGCTTCACGCCCGCAACCGGTACAGGCTTGTTGCCCCGGTTAAACAACACCACTTCATGCCCTTGTGCTGCTAAAATCTTAGTAAGATAAACCCCGATAAACCGAGTACCGCCCATCATTAAAATTCGCATTATTTTCGATGCTCCTTACAGTTAGTGTAAATATCTTACAATAAAATTATGCCCTAGGGCGTGTTTTCTATCCCCGGATATCCCCTAAATCCCCCTTACAAAGGGTGACTTTGACACTGATTATTTCACCTTTTTAAGGGGGCTGGGATTTTGAATCTCATGAGAAATCACTCAGACTAGATAATTCATCCGTGTATCCGTGTCCTCATCCGTGTAGTGCTTTCCTTCTCCAATAATTTCAATTTGCCTAAAATAGCCCTATGCAAGTTCCCCGGCTGCATCCAGAAACAATCGAAGAAGTCAAACAAAGAGCCGACATAGTAGACGTTATTTCCGGTCGCGTCGTCTTGCGGAAACGCGGGAAAGAATTCGTAGGTTTGTGTCCCTTTCACGACGAAAAATCTCCCAGCTTTACTGTCAGTCCCGGCAAACAAATGTATTATTGTTTCGGCTGCGGTGCAGGCGGCAATGCTTTTAAGTTTCTCATGGAATTGGAGAAACGCCCTTTCAGCGAAGTAGTATTAGAATTAGCTAAAAATTATCAAGTCCCCGTCAAAACAGTCGAACCAGAACACCGACAAGAATTGCAGCGACAAATTTCTCTGCGGGAACAACTCTATGAAATCTCAGCACTAACAGCCAACTTTTACGAACACGCTTTGCGACAAACCCAAGGAGAAGAACCCCTAGCATATCTCAAATCAGAGCGCCAGCTAAGCGAAGAAACTATCCAACAATTTCAATTAGGTTATGCGCCCCAAGGTTGGGAAGCACTTTACAGTTATTTAGTAGAACAGAAAAATTATCCGGCGCAATTAGTAGAACAAGCTGGATTAATTGTACCCCGAAAAAATGGCGGCAGCGGTTATTACGATCGCTTCCGCAATCGCATTATGATTCCCATTCGCGACACCCAAGGCAGAGTCATCGGTTTCGGCGGCAGAGCTCTCGGCGACGAACAGCCGAAATACCTCAATTCTCCCGAAACAGAACTCTTCGACAAAGGCAAAACTTTATTCGCCTTAGATACGGCGAAAACAGCCATTAGCAAAGCCGATCGCGCAGTGGTTGTAGAGGGGTACTTTGATGCGATCGCACTTCAGGCCGCCGGCATCTCCAACGCCGTCGCTTCCCTCGGCACAGCCTTAAGCTTAAACCAAGTGCGGCAGTTATTGCGGTACACGGACTCCAAACAAATTATCCTCAACTTCGACGCCGACAAAGCAGGAACTCAAGCAGCAGAACGCGCGATTGGAGAAATAGAAAAACTCGCTTATCAAGGAGAAGTGCAACTGCGGGTGCTCAACATTCCCGACGGCAAAGATGCCGACGAATATCTCAAAACCTACTCCCCAGAACAATATCGAGAATTGCTCGAAAATGCTCCATTGTGGCTCGACTGGCAACTGCAACAAATGCTCGTCAATCAAGATTTGAAGCAAGCCGATACTTCCCAGCAAGTTACAAAAAAAATAATAAAATTATTAACTAATATCACTGACGACAATCAGCTAGCACATTATTTGCAAAAAAGCGCCGAAATTCTCAGCAAAGGAGATTTTAGACTCACAAAAATGCTCGCGGAAAACTTGCTCAATCAAGTAGTCAGCGATTGGGCAAGGCGGCAGAGTCAAGACGAATCTTTGACAATGCCCCTGTTAATTAGAAACAAGCTGAAGCCGACCAAACAATATAAAAAGCAGCGTGCAAGCGGCGAAAACAAAAGCTCAAAATCTAGCTTATCTGCCGTAGCCCGCAGTCTTTTAGAAGAAGCAGAAGCGCAATTATTGCAGATTTATTTGCACTGTCCCGAATACCGCCAAGATGTCAGAGAAGCAATAGAAGCTAGAGACGTGCAGTTTAGCCTTTCTCACCACAGATTTTTGTGGCACCAGATTGTGAATGCAGAAATCTTGCACAAAATGTCTTTACAAGTAGCGCCTTCAGAGTTAATATTGAAATTGCAAGATAGCTTCATTGAATATCCCAATCAACTAAATCAAATCTCGCATTTATTTCACTTAAATGAGTTCTCAGAAAGAAATGTTTATCGCGCACCTCTAGTAATTAGATCTGCCCTCGCCTGTATCGAGCAAATTATCAGCATGAAGCGCCGCCGAATTGCACTCAATATGTGGGAAAAAGCCAAGGCCGCTAGCAGTGGCGAAGAGGCTATAGAATATCACCAACTATTCTGTGCCGAACAAGAATGGCTCAAGGAATTAGAGCGGCTGCGTCAAGTTAATTTTTACGATTTAACCTCCGTGCCTTGGAGTTAATATCATTTTAGATCGTATCATGTCCGGTGGATCGATCGCGATTTTCGTAGGGGCGGGTTCACCAACCATACCGGCTAATAATTGACAAGCTCAAAAACCCGCCCCGGCCGGGATATTATTGTTAATCGATCGGACATGATATCAGTCCCAGACGCACACTCTATCTGTAGGGTGCTGATAGTTGCAGCTTACCCCTTACCTGAAATCAGGACACGGCAGTGCCGTTTCCCTACAATGAATCGGGGCAGGGAAACGGCATTGCCGTGTCCTCGGTTGCTGGTGTTACCGGAATTGATATCAATAATCGCAAAAAAGAGTTTCGCGAGTATCTCTACCCGTCACCGGATTAGTACCTTTTGCCACTTTACAAAGTTTTTCTATCATATCGTCTCGCAGCAGTGTCTCTGTAAAATCAGCACCGTCAATAATAGCTCCTTCCAGCCTGGTATTGTAAGCGAAAGCACCCTCAATGATAGCATTAGTTAAATTCGCTTTCATCATGCGAGCTAAATCTAAAGTAGCACCTGTGAAATTAGCGCCTTCAAAATTTGCCTCTTCCATATTGGCCGCAAAAAAGCTGACACCCCGCAAATCTGCCTTAGTAAAATTGCTGTTGCGAAGATTAGCTTTATTAAAACTGTCGTCAGTCAGAACTTGTCCACTAAAATCAGCGCCGACTAGGATTTCTTTGTCGTGATCCAAAGCGAAAGCAGGTGCGGGATTAATGCCGATCGCCCCAGTGGCAATTACTGCTAAAATAACAAAACTCAGCAAGAAAGTATAAATATGTTGGCGAATTCGAGAAATCATCATACAAGTTCAAGCTAATGGGCAGTCGTGACAGTTATGAATTGAATTTTACCAGAAAGCGCGATCGCCCGTTAGCGAAGCCCTCGAAGAGGATCGCCACCGCTGACTCCAATTGCCCCCAATCCCCAAACTCTAGGGATATCGGCACATTGGGAGAAAACTTAGTCGCCGACTGGTTGCAGCAGCAAGGCTGGGAAATCCTGCACCGGCAGTGGCACTGTCGCTGGGGAGAGATTGACATCATCGCACTCGGAAGAGATGAAGAAACCGCCAAAAACCAAGTTCTTCCCAATCACCATTCCCAAACATTAGCATTTGTAGAGGTGAAAACTCGCCGCCGGGGAAATTGGGATGCTGGTGGAATGTTGGCTATTACTACCACAAAACAAGCCAAACTTTGGCAAACAGCCGAAATATTTTTAAGCACTCATCCAGATTTAGCAAATAATTCTTGTCGCTTTGATGTCGCCTTAGTCAGGTGCGAACCTTCACAACAAAACACTAAGCGACTATTACCACCATTAACAGCAGCGCACGCTCAATCCGCCGTTGCAGGAAACTACCGACTCACCCTGCAAGAATACATTCGCTCGGCTTTTAGCATTTAAAAATATATAATTAAAAATTATCGGGCAAAGCCATCCGAAGGTAGCAATTATAAAGCAGAATAAAAAATTTCCCCCTCGGATACTCGGACACTTTCCCCCTTTGGGTCTCTGTCATAACAGTTAATTTATATGCGTAGCAATCTAGGCTAGAGTTTCCGGGCAATATCCCAGACCCTTGACAAACTGCTGGCGAAAGGCTTCAATTTCCTTACGGTCAGGGCTGCCGTGACAAACCACGGCAACCTGGTAGCGGCGCATCACGCTCAGTGGCGACTGTCCGGTTTCCAAACTCCAAAGCGCCATTTGCAACCGAATTTCAGGATCGTAAGGAATCCCGAGTTCGTTCATAAAAGCCCGAAAATCCCCGTGCATTTCAGGAGTTAAATATTGGCTCATTTTCACCTTTACCACCCAGCCGTCAATTTGGTGAATAACAGTGATAAATTGCAAGGGAAGATGATGAGCCGTGCGTAGGTAATCCACGACTCTCAGAGTAAGGCTAGTATTGGCGATGTAGTAGAGGTATTCCATAACGATCCTTATGAGCCTTATGAGCAAAGCTGATGCTATACCTCTATCATCCCGGGCTATACCCGCCACCACAAGGGGAAAAGCACCCGACTTTGGATGGGGGTTTTTACCCAATTTGTTACCCAGTTGACAGATCGATCGCACAGGAATTCACTCGATGACAGAGATGGACTGGTCTTTGGACGGCTATGACTACGAACTTCCGCCCTCGCGCATTGCCCAAAATCCCGTAGTGCCGAGGGACAGTTCTCGCTTGCTGGCTGTAGATTCTCCCAGCAGCCAGCAACACCGGATTTTTAGGGATTTACCCGATTTGCTGCAACCGGGCGACTTGCTGGTACTGAACAACACCCGCGTGCTGCCAGCGAGGCTCTACGGGCACAAACCCAACGGCCCGGCTGTGGAGATATTGTTGATGGAAGAACGGCAGCACAACTGTTGGCTGGCTTTGGTTAAACCGGGGAAACGCTTAAAGTTGGGAGCAAAAATTGAGTTTGATCCCATCGCCCCTGCCGGTGAGAACTCGACCACAGATCCTTGCTGTTGCCGAACCGATGCCGCGATGCCCGCTCGCCGTCGATTGACTGCAACAGTTATAGACAGGGACGACGCAACAGGGGGACGGCTGTTGGAGTTTGACATCCCCACAGATGAGAATCTGGTGACGTTTTTGGACGAATACGGCCACGTACCCCTGCCGCCCTACATCGAAAATTCCCAAGCTTCAGCGGAACAGTACCAGACTGTTTATGCCGATCGGCTTGGGGCGGTGGCGGCCCCCACAGCAGGCCTGCACTTCACCGAAGAATTGTTCAGCCGCTTGGAACAGCGGGGAATCGAAAAAACTTTTGTCACCTTACACGTCGGAGTAGGGACGTTTCGCCCGGTGGAGGTGGCAGACGTGACGGCTCACAAAATGCACGGCGAATGGGTGGAAGTACCCGCCGCCACCGTTGAGAAAATTCGGGAAACTCAAGCCCGAGGCGGGCGGATTATTGCCGTGGGTACAACAGCAGTGCGAGCTTTAGAGGGAGCCGCCGCCGCGAGTGGCGATTTTTCCTTGCAAGCTTTTTGCGGCCCGACCAATTTGTTTATCTACCCTGGTTACAAGTGGCGGGTTGTAGAGGGGATGATTACCAATTTTCACTTGCCCCGCTCTACTTTGATGATGATGGTAAGTGCCATGATTGGAAGGCCTCGGCTGTTGGATTTGTACCGAGAGGCGATCGAGCATCAGTACCGCTTTTATTCCTTTGGCGATGCGATGCTGATTTTACCAGCAGCAAAAAAGGATTGATCGATCGGGCATCGGGTTCGCCCCATGCCCGGTATTCCGTTTCTATTCTTCCTCCTCTTCTTCATTGCCGGGATACACGAAGCTGTTGGAACGCCCAGTCAGAACAGATTTGCCCAGAGACAGAGCTTTCTGAGCTGCCACGACAGCTTTGCGCTTCCATGTGGCCTTACGCATATTCTTCTTGGATTTGGAGGTTTTCTTCTTAGGGACTGCCATGACGCTAAATACTTTCTGCTTGCTTATATAGACAAACAAACATTCTAGCCGATTTTGCCGGCAATGCTTACTCGAAAAACCGCAACAACTGCTGGGCCAACAATATCAAGTAGTAGGGTGCGTCAGCGATTAGCTTCTGGAACAACACATAAAATCCCCGAACTGACGCACCCGCAGCAGCTAAAGTTCGTGAAAGTGGTAGATCACGACGCCAGTTACCGCATCGTTCTCGATACTCACATAATCCGTTTTGAGCAGTGCCGTGAAAGCCTCTTCCACTTCGGCAAAAGTAGCGCCGGTTGCCATCACCCCTTGGGTGACAGATAATCTTCCGTTCTTGGTATAAGCTGCCTTCAGGAGTTTAACCCCTAACTGGTCTGGAGTTGGCTTGGGGTATGTCGCGGCGATCGCCCCGCTGACGGGATATAGCGGTATACCTTCGCGAGATACGCCGAGTTTGCCCCTGAGACTGGCATTGTGTTCGTCCACCATGTTCGGCAGCAGCAGCAAGTCAAACAATTGCCCAAACCCACACAAACCAAAGGTAAACAGCCACAGCAAACCCGTACCAATCTTGCCGTTGTAGAGGCGGTGGAGTCCGAATGGGCCGAAAAAACAAGCTGCCCATAAAAGGTAACTAACACCTAAATTGCTCATTTTCTGACCGTCCTGCCTGGTTATTCTAAGAATTGGAGTCCCTTTATCCATTTTGTACTTTCTATCTGGTGTTTGAACAGTTTGACACCAGCAGATATTTGTGCGTAGTCCGAAGTTATTGGTTATTTACTACCAATTCCCCAATTCCCCATGCCCCATGCCCCATGCCCATGCCCCATGCCCCATGCCCACTGAGTAATTTTGCGTAGCAATTCTTAACGCCAGCAACATATTTGCGCGGGCGAGAGCTTGGTAAACTGGAGGGCGTGGAAATTACAGCAGCTTAGACCTGGATTCCACACGGAGCGCCAAACCAAGCGCGCCGCCAGCGCTGGCCGGAAATACACGAGCGCGATCGCCCGCAGTACCCGACAATGGAAACAAGCGAGTAGTTATAAGCAGAAATCCAATAAACATATGGTAGATTCCCTCAAAAAACCCACTTTTGAAGAACTGCGGCCGGGAGTGAAAGCCCCAGCCAAAGAAACTATTCTCACGCCGAGATTTTACACAACCGACTTTGACGAGATGGCCAAAATGGACATCTCGGTAAATGAAGCCGAACTAGAAGCAATTATCCAAGAGTTCCGCGTTGACTACAACAAAAACCACTTCGTGCGGGATGAGGAGTTCGCTCAATCTTGGGATCACATTGACGGCGAAAAACGCCAGTTGTTCATTGAGTTTCTAGAACGTTCATGCACCGCTGAGTTTTCTGGGTTCTTGCTTTACAAAGAATTGGGACGCAGGCTCAAAGACAAAAATCCAGTGCTCGCCGAGGGTTTCAACCTGATGTCGCGCGACGAAGCGCGGCACGCCGGATTCCTCAACAAAGCCCTCTCGGACTTTAATTTGTCCCTGGATTTGGGTTTCTTGACAAAGAGCCGCAGTTACACATTCTTTAAGCCGAAGTTTATTTTCTACGCGACTTACTTGTCTGAAAAGATCGGTTATTGGCGCTACATCACGATTTACCAGCACTTAAAAGCCCATCCTGAAGACCAGATTTATCCGATTTTCCGATTCTTTGAAAATTGGTGCCAGGATGAAAACCGCCACGGAGATTTCTTCGATGCGGTGATGAGAGCTCAGCCTCAGATGTTGAACGATTGGCGCGCTAAGCTTTGGTGCCGTTTCTTCTTGCTGTCAGTGTTCGCGACAATGTATCTCAATGATATCCAGCGCGCGGGTTTTTATCGATCGCTCGGACTCGATGCTCGCGAATACGACATCGAAGTGATTAAAAAGACCAACGAAACAGCAGGCCGCGTATTCCCCGTCATGCTCGACGTGAACAATCCAGAATTTTATGAACGGCTGGATATTTGCCTCAAGAACAATCAGCAGTTGACTGCAATTGTTGCTTCTAATACTCCGAAATTCTTGCAATTCTTCCAAAAATTGCCTTTGTATCTGTCGAACGGCTGGCAATTAGTGAAGCTGTACTTCATGAAAACAATTGAATCACCTTCAGTACAGGGTGCTGTGCGTTAAGTTTTGATTTTTCATCCTCTGTGACGGCGGTTCTGCGACAAGCAGAACCGCTTTTTTTTGGTATCCAGATTCACCGCAAAAAGTTCTCGCCAGACTTACACTCGCCCGGAATTGGAATTAATGCTGGTTTTTCCTAAAATTTATCGCCATTCCCCCTGAAGGTTAAAAGCCGCCCAATAATAAGGAGAACGCCACTCTTCCTGCTTCAACATTTCCAGTTGCGCCGCCCTTAAAGCCGCCGCTGGGGTTAAGCCTTTTTGCAGCATTCCCTGATAGAAACTCGACATTAACGCAGCCGTTCCTTCATCATCCACATTCCATAAACTCACCACAACTCGCTTCGCCCCAGCATACATAAATCCCCGCGTTAATCCTACCATGCCCTCGCCTTGAATGTTCTGCCCTAATCCGGTTTGACAGGCACTTAACACTACTAAATCGGCTGCTAATTTGAGATTGAAAATATCAGTAAGTCGCAGGAATCCGTTTAAAGGGTTGCCCTTTTCATCTATCAGCGACAAGATGATTCCTGATAGTTCCGGGTTAGTGCTATTCGCTAAACCGTGAGTGGCAAAATGAATGATTTTATATTGGCTTAAGTTCTGACTGGTTGCTGCGGCGCGGCTGGCTGCAAAATCCAAAGATGCGGTGCGAGAATTGGCCGGAACTAACGCTTGAATGATTTGAGCTTCTTGGCGAGTGAATTTTAAACGGTCAAACTGTACGTTATTGTCCCCTCTGGAGCGACTTAAACCGAGATTTGCTGATTCTACCGCTTGCTGAGTGGTGGCTGAAGAAGAATTTTTAACTCGTTCATCGTTAGGACTAAAAACTGGATCGGCGAGCATTGCTAAAGTCCGAGTTGGGGGTTGTCTGTCATTGTAGTTTTGTCTTAAGATTCCCAAGGTGGAAGCGGAAGGCAGCAGCACGATTTCATGGTCTACAATTAAAGGCTGATTCCGGTTTTTACCAGGTGTTTCAGGGAGCGAGAGGGCGGCAAAGGGGAGGTAATTGAGAATGCCATCGCCAACAATCAGCAGGCGTTTTTGAGCGAGTTGTGCTGCTACGGGCTGTAAAATAATTTGACTAAGCGTGTTGTTAGCTTCAGCAACTCGATCGGGAATGTTTCGGTAGCGCGGGTTAGTCACAGCATTGCGGAAATTGCGGGCGGCTTTTTCGATGTCAACCTGTTTGGGCAATTCATAACTGGTGATACTGGTTTTAGTCACAGCCCAGAGATAGCTACGATGTTTCCCTAAAGAATACTGGAGTAAAATGGTATTGTCATCGAGGATTTGTTGTTGAATCTGTGCCAGCGTTAGAGGTTGCGGTTGGGTGAGGGTGGCGTACCGGGGACTGGTGGAGCGGATTTGGGCTTGAATGTCCTGATATTGTCCTAGTAAAGTTTGCCGTTTTTGGTCTAATTCTACTTTTTCTGCGGGGGTATGATTGGGGCGGCTTAGAGTTTCGATTCGGCGTGTTTCTAAGGCATCGAGTTGCTGTTGTAAATTGCGTTCTTGCTGCAATAATTCCGGGGCTACACCTTGGCGAATATCGGCGTTTGCTTCTTGAAGAAGTTCGAGAAGGCTGCGGGCGCGGGAACTTTCGCTGGCTTCTAAGGCTTTGCGATCGTAACCAGAGTTGGGATTAGTTTTGTGCAGTTCCATTAACAGCTCAATGTAGAACTGGTAATAGTGTTGTACGGTGGCAAAGTATGAGATGCGGAGCTCGTGGTTGGTAATTTTGGTGCGGAGGTTTTCGATGATTTTGATGGAGGTTTCAATGTCAGTGAGGGCTGCGATTAAATTGCCTCGATCGCCTTTGAGAATAGCCCTATTGTAGAGGGTGAGGGCTTCCCCAGGACGATCGCCCACAGTGCGAAACAGCGGCAGGGCTTGGTTGAAATATTCTTCTGCTTTCTCCAGTTTTCCCAATTCTGAGTAAGTATTACCTACATTGTTGAGGCTGTTGGCTTCTCCACGCCTATCGCCCGCTTTTTGTCTCAAATCGAGGGCTTGTTTGTAGTAGTCGAGGGCTGTTTGTTTTTCTCCCAAATCATAGTAGACTAAGCCAATATTGTTGAGGATAGTGGCTTCCTTAGTCCGATCGCCCATAGCCCGGAATAAGGGAAGGGCTTGGTTAAGATACTCTTTTGCTTTCTGTTTTTCTCCCAAATCGTTGTAGGCTAAGCCGATGTTGTTGAGTGTGGTGGCTTCCGCAGTGCGATTGACCAAAGATCTATCGCTGTTTGCGGGTAGGTTCGAGATGTTGCTGAGGTTGATACTTGCTTCAGGGCGATCGCCCATTTCCCGAATTAAGGAAAGGACTTGGTTATAGTAGTCGATGGCTTGCTGTTTCTCTCCCAAAGCATAGTAGAAGGCGCCGATATTGTTGAGGATGAGGGCTTGCATCTGGCGATCGCCTACAGTCTGAGACCCAGAAAGGGCTTGCTTGTAGAAGTTCAGGGCTTGCTGTCTTTCTCCTAATCTATTACTAATCAAGCCCATTATATTCAGCGTCTCAGCTTCCTTGTCCCGATTTCTAAGCATTTGATAAAGCGAACGCGCTGCATCAAACTTTTGCAAGGCCTCCTGGTAAGATGCTGCTGTTTCCTGAGCCAATAGTCGCTTAGCTTCCTGAAGCAATCGCTCGGCTTCATCTGTTTTTTGATTTAATCGTTGTTTGTTTTTCTCAATTAATCGATCGGCTTCTCCATCCGGGATTTGATTTCTACTGAGATCGAGGGTTGTCAGATATACCAATCCCGCTAAAGGTGTGGCATCTGCGATTTGATTTCTACTGATGTCTAGGTTAGTTAGATTTGTCAATCCCGCTAAAGGTTTGATATCTGCGATTTGATTTCTACTGAGATCTAGGGTGGGCAGATTTGTCAATCCCGATAATGGTTTCACATCTGCGATTTGATTTGATGCTAGGAAAAGCACTATCAGATTGGTCAATCCCGATAATGGTTTCACATCTGCAATTTTATTGCCACTCAAATAAAGAAAATTCAACTCCGTCATTGTCGATAAAGGTGTCACATCTACAATTTGATTAGATGCGAGGGACAGCCCTGTTAGATTAGTCAATCCCGCTAAAGGTTTTACATCTACGATTTGATTAGCTTCGAGGAAAAGCTCTGTCAGATTAGTCAGTCCCGATAATGGTTTCACGTCTGAGATTTGATTGAATTGGAGGACGAGGGATCTCAGATTAGTCAGTCCCGATAAGGGTTGCACATCTGTTATTTGATTTACACTGAGGTTGAGCCTTCTCAGATTGGTTAATTTTGATAATGGTTTGATATCGACTATTTGATTGCCAGCTAGGTCAAGTAGTGTGAGATTAGTCAGTCCAGATAATGGTTTCACGTCAGAGATTTGATTGGAAGTGAGGGTGAGAAATCTCAGATTAGTCAGTCCCGATAAGGGTTGCACATCTGTTATTTGATTTGAAATGAGGTTGAGCTCTCTCAGATTGGTGAATTTTGATAAGGGTTTGATATCGACTATTTGATTGCGAATTAGGGAAAGTTCTGTGAGATTAGTCAGGGTTTTTTGAGCGCGATCGCACTCTTGTGTTTTTGCTTTTGATAGTAACACCTCCACCGTATGTCTGGTTTCAGGGGGCAAATTCTCTTTGTTGGTACAAAAATCAGCAAAAGTTTCAAATGTCTGGGGATTTGGCGCGGCGGCAGATCCCATCAGGATAGTCGCACCTACAGTTAACCCCCAACGCCCCCAAGTCGAAAGTATGGGATTCATAAGCACTCGCTCAAAAAAGACATGATTAGCTGCTATCATAATCTATCGCACCTTGTGATTCGCGCTTTTCCTTCCGGCTTGCTAATTAGATCGGGAGCATTTGGTGAAACAATAGTCCCTCCTGGTTTTCGCTGCACTCTCCAAGCATTATTAGAAACCGGGTTTAAGAAACTGAGTTTTTCCCAAAAACCCGGTTTCTCATCAAAAATTCGGTTGCTGCACAAGTCCTATTTTACGTTACTCTCAACTCAGGAATTTAAAATTAGCGATCGCCCTCAAATTTAGTATCTATTATTGGCTGCTGTTTTATGAAAATCAAGAAAAAACAATTAAACCAATCGAATGTTATTTTTTCCCTAGCAATGCTCGGTGTCTTCCTCTTTTCCTTAACTTTACGCTTTTGGGCACTAGAGCGATTTAACACTTTAGTATTTGACGAAGTTTATTACGCTAAATTTGCCAACAATTATCTCACAAAAACTCCTTTTTTCAACGCTCACCCGCCTCTGAGCCAGTACATAATTGCGATCGGAATTGCGATCGGCACTCACCTTCCCTTCGGACAAACAGCCGTCAACAGTATGGCTGGCTCCCTGCTTTCCCCTTGGGATTACCGCTGGCTGAATGCTCTCACAGGTTCCTTTATTCCCCTAGTTGTGGGAGCACTAGCTTATCAGCTAGTTCGGCGCCGCAGTTACGCTTTTCTTGCTACTTTGTTGGCCGCCTGCGACGGTTTATTTTTAGTGGAGTCTCGCTACGCGCTGAACAACATTTATCTAGTTTTGTTTGGAATTTTAGGTCAGTTATTTATTTTAAAAGCCGTCGAAGCCGAAGGCAAAAAGCGCTGGCTTTGGCTGGTACTAGCCGGGATAGGTTTCGGCGCATCTGCGGCTATCAAATGGAACGGATTATGGTTTATTTTCGGTACTTATCTAATTTTAATCTGTGCTTGGGCAGTTCGTTTTATCCAGGGTAACAGAGGAAATGAAGAACAAAGCCGCGAGGTAGATTCACCTCTAATTCCTGCCGAAAGTCCAGTACAAAAACTGACTAAACTCAATTTTATAGAACTCGGCTTGAGTCTAGCTATTATTCCTATTCTAGTTTACAGCATCTCTTGGATTCCTCACCTGTACTTTAATCCAACTCCCAATTTCTGGCAGATGCAAACGGAAATTTTGACTTATCACCAGCGGATTAAAAGCGGGCCAGATGTACATCCTTACTGTTCCGCGTGGTACAGTTGGCCTTTGATGCTGCGCCCCATAGTTTACTTCTACAAAACTGCTAGCAGCAATGCCCAACCAGATCCGGTTTTGCCGCCTTTACCGGAAGGTGCAACTCAGGCAATTTTTGACGTTCACGCCATGGGAAATCCATTGCTTTGGTGGCTTTCAACCTTAGCTTTACTGCTAGTAATAGGAGTTTTAGTTCACCGGATTTGGGTGTGGCTGCAAACGCGCAGCGAGGCTTCTGTTGACACGATAGAACAGCAGCGGCCGATTTTGTTTCCGCCGACTGCTGAAATGTGGCTGGCGTTATATTTAATAGTTAATTGGGCCGCTAATTTGCTGCCTTGGGTGAAGGTGACTCGCTGCATATTTTTGTACCATTATATGGGCTGTTCTGTGTTTGCAGCCTTAGCACTTGCTTGGTGGGTTGACAGGTGGCTGCACAGCCCTCAAACTCGACTCCGAGGGATGGGGGTAACAATTATTTTTCTGGTTTTGGGTGCTTTTATTTTCTGGATGCCTATCTATTTGGGACTGCCTTTGTCGCAAATGGAATGGAAAATTAGGATGTGGCTGCCCTCTTGGGTTTAAGTTAGAAATAATTTTTTTATTAACGGGCAAGATGCCCGTTCCACAAGAAAATTAAGTTTTGTGGAAAAGGCCGGAAAGCCGTTTCACAAGAAAATTAAGTTTTGTGGAACAGGCATCTTGCCTGTTCCTAACGGGGAAGATACCCGTTCCACAAGAAAATTAAGTTTTGTGGAACAGGCATCTTGCCTGTTCCTAACGGGGAAGATGCCCGTTCCACAAGAAAATTAAGTTTTGTGGAACAGGCATCTTGCCTGTTCCTAACGGGCAAGATGCCCGTTCCACAAGAAAATTAAGTTTTGTGGAACAGGCATCTTGCCTGTTCCTAACGGGCAAGATGCCCGTTCCACAAGAAAATTAAGTTTTGTGGAACAGGCATCTTGCCTGTTCCTAACGGACAAGATGCCCGTTCCACAAGAAAATTAAGTTTTGTGGAACAGGCATCTTGCCTGTTCCTAACCAAGGTGCAAGATGTAATTTATAACATTTATGACAAAGGTGAGTTTGCAAAAGCGAGCATTATTTTTGATACAGTGCTCGATAAACTGGTTCGCCCCGTTTCAGAGTAGCAATTTCTCTTTCTGTAGCCACAGGCAGGGGATTTTCTGCTAGCCATTCGCCACCATTTTGACGTTTAAAACTGGGGTGAGATGAAAAGCGATCGCACATTTCGCTTTCTACTTCTTCAATATCTGACTGAATAAACACTTCGCCACCAATTGCCAGATAATTTGCCAATTCGTTGACTAATTCCTGCTGCACCACCCGCCGTTTGTGGTGCTTTTTCTTGAACCACGGATCGGGAAACTGAATGCTAACCCGCTGCAAAATACCTGCGGGTAAAGTTTCTAAAATTGGTTTCAGGGAACTATTCGCATTGCAAAACAAATAGTGCAAATTTGTCAAGCCTTTTTCGTCCCGCCAAAGATTCGCTTCTTCTACCAGAGGTTCCCGAATTTCTAATCCGAGAAAATTCCAGTCTGTTTGGATTTGCGCCATGTGCCACAAAAACCGTCCTCTGCCGCAGCCGATATCTAAATGCAGCGGTAAATGTAAGTCGGCATAGATTTTAGTCCAATCCGGGGGACTTGCAGATGCTTGATATCTAATTGATAGGGGATTGACGTGTTCCCGCACTCTTACTCTTGCCAATTTTGCTGTCTCCTGAATGTATTTTTTAACCGCTGATGAAGGCAGATGAACGTGGATTAACGCCGATAAATATTGATTTTTGCGATGTTGTTCCCTACTTTTTAATTAATGAGCAATCTTAAATTGCAGATGGACAATTTTAAATTCCTCATTATTGCATTAGGCCTCTGGTTCGAGGCCTGCTGCTCTTAATTGGGCGGCTAGTCGATCGCCCCGCTGCCTTTCCCTTTCCACCATCTCTGCACCCCACAATAACATCTCTCCGCTCTCATCCCACCACCGCAACCAATATCCCGTTCTTTCGGCTTTTGTTCCCTGCCAAACACCCAGAAATAACCCGACTCCGGCAATCCAATAACGATTGTTTGCATCGGGTTGCTGTTTTTTATAGTCTGCTGGTGAAGTCAAATGATATACTATTAAAGCTCCGCTCGCAGGTTCAAAAATTACATAGATTGGGGCTTGTAATATTTGTTCGTAAAAATGCCATTTTCCGGGAATATAAGTTTGTTTTGCAGAATATTCATCCTGATAACTAGGAGGATTATCTGGCAAAAACTCCATGACAATTGCCGGAATGTCTCCTTCTAGGTTGGGGGTATAACTGCGACGAATTTCTCGATCGGGAAGGGGCTGTACGTTGGTGGCATAAAACAGATCGGGAGTTTTTATAACTAGCTTATCGTTGAAATTTACACAAATCGCCAGATGAGACGCAACTAATGTTCCCTCCAAAATTAGCCCCGCAATTTCTAAGCTTTCCCGTAAGGCGGCGGCGAGCAAAGGCTGGTCGATATCTTGCAGGGGGTGCTCGTCTAAAATGAAATTTTTGGGCAATTTTTCCCAGGATATTTTGAATTGAATTGGATTGAATGTCATGGTATTTTACCTCTTAGTAAGAATGCGGTGGAACTGCTGGCAATAATTTCCGATCGAATAGCATCGCCTATTTTTTAAGCTTCGGGTTCAATGCCTAATGCTCTTAATTGTGCGGCCAATATGGACGATCGTTCTCGTTCTTGTTCGGCTTGCTGTTGAGCGATCGTCTTTTGCTGCCGTTCTTGTTGGGCTTG
Organism: Microcoleus sp. D3_18a_C4; assembly: GCF_036702415.1. Lineage (NCBI taxonomy): Bacteria > Bacillati > Cyanobacteriota > Cyanophyceae > Oscillatoriales > Microcoleaceae > Microcoleus > Microcoleus sp. D3_18a_C4. The sequence continues at coordinate 224,616 of NZ_JAUBTI010000001.1, forward strand.
CTGTTGAGCGATTACTCTTTCTTGCCTTTCTCTTTCTACCATTTCTGCACCCCACAATAACATCTGGCCGCTTTCATCCCACCACCGCAACCAATATCCGGTTCTTTCGGCTTTTGTGCCATACCAAACACCTAGAAATAATCCAACTCCAGGAATCCAATAACGGCCGTTTGGATCGGGCTGCTGTGATTGGTACTTTCCTGATGAATTCAACAGGTTAATTTCTAGCATTCCTGTGGCAGGTTGAAATATTGCATAATTTGGCACTCGCAATATTTGCTCGTAAAAAAACCATTTGCCGGGGGGATAAGTTTTTTTGCGAGAATATTCATCGTTGGAACTAGCTGACAAAAATTCCATCACGATCGCCGGAATTTCCCCTTCTAAGTTGGGAGTGTAACTGCGGCGAATTTCTTGATTTTCCAGCGGCTGGACGTTGCGGGCATAAAACCAATCTGGAGCTTTGATAACTAGCTTGCTGTCTACTGTCGCACAAATTCCCATGTTTGGGGCAACTAATATTCCTGCTACTATTAGCCCCGCGATTTCTAAGATTTCTCGCAAGGCGGCGGCTAGCAAGGGTTGGTCGATGTTTTCCACAGGTTCCTCGTCTAAAATGAAGTCGTCTGGCAATTTTTCCCAGGTAATTTTTAAGTTCGCTGTACTGACTGTCATTGTATTTCACCTCTGAATGAGATTACTGGAGCGCGGCTCGCAATACTTCGCGATGAAAGAGCGATCGCTCTACTATAAATTTTATCCTGTCTGGCGATAAGGCGTGGCCGTTAGCATAGTGTTCCATCCAGGTTTTGCTGATTAAATAAGGATCGTCTGGCAATTCTGATAATAAATATCCCGGCATTTCTAGCTCTTCCATTAACTGGCTGACTTTCGGATCGTAGCTGAGGGCAAAACAGCGGCATTCTTCGGATGCTGCCATAATTAAACTGTGGTAGCGCATCCCGATCGCCATTTCGACTCCCCGGAATACTCCTTTCAATTTTCTCGGATCGTCTAAACTCAGGATGCGGCTCGTTTTGGGCAGGGCTTCGTGCAAATGTTTGGCTATTTCTAAGTCGTGAGACGCTTGAAAAGGCAGCAGCAAAATTAAGGTGCGAGTTGCTTTTTGAAAGTCAACTAAAGCTTGAGTTAAGATTGACAAACGGGCGGGAGTTAGTGTAGAATGAGAACGCAAACAAACAGCAACTCTGGGCGCAGGTAAATCCCACAAACCCGACACGGGAGAATTCTCCAAAGCCCACACGGGATCGGGCGCTAAAGTAAAGGGAATTTTCCAATCTGCAAGTAAAGTAGCTGAACCTTTATCCCGCACGCTGACGGCGGTGCATCCAGCAAAACAGCGCTGAGATAACTTGCGAGTCATTTCGCGCTTCAAAGGCCCAATTCCCTGGGCCCAGGCAACAGTTTTTAAGCCCATCCGCTGCGCTAATCCCATCAAACCCCCATAATAGAAAGGGCTCGCAATGCTAGTAGTGTCTTGGATTAAACTGCCGCCGCCCCAGATTAGCGCGTCGGAGGTGCGGAGTGCTTCGATAACTTGAAAGGCATTCATGCGATCGCGCGCAGCTACCCCGTACCGCTGATTTGTCTCGACAGGATTGCCAGACAGGACGATCGGCGTTACGCCATCTGGTAACATTTGCAGTAGCGATGCCAACAGCGCCTCGTCGCCGCCGTTGCCTTTACCGTAATAGCCGCACAAAATTGCTCGCATTTCTACTCTTTTCTTTGTTTGTGATGGGGAATGTAACTATTTTAGATTTTAGATTTTGGATTTTAGATTTTTTTGAGATTTGAAATGAGATAATACTACTACCCAAAAAAATGCTACTGTCAGCAAGCTTCAAGGCTTTACGTCATCAGTCAGCTCAAATCGCAAATCTAATAAAATCTCGAATCGCTAATCTAAAATTGTATGACCAGCCCAAAAACAGGTACAAGCCCCGACTTAAGTCGTGGATGCTCCTAAAATTTTAGACCAAAGCTCAAGCTCCAAGATTCATCTGTGGAGTCAATCTAAAATCTAAAATCTAAAATCTAAAATCGACTGACTCATCATACTTTATATGACAGTTGCGTAAGTCCCGATCGATAAATCTTTCATCTTCGTTCACAATACAAAAAATGCACGCTTTGTCAATTCCCACCTGGATTATTCACGTCTCTAGCGTCGTCGAGTGGATTGCCGCCATCTGGTTAATTTGGACTTACGGCGAAGTCACTCAAAACCGAGCTTGGTGGGCCCTTTCCGCCGCAATGCTGCCCGCTCTCGTCAGCGCTATGTGTGCCTGTACATGGCACTATTTTGACAACTCCCCAGCCCTAGAATGGATCGTTACCCTGCAAGCGGCGATGACTCTATTCGGCAATTTTACTTTGTGGGCTGCTGCTTGGTGGATTTGGCGATCGGCTCAGCCAGCAGAGAAAATTAAAGATTAAAAAAAGGAGAAACTAAGTGAAAAATAGCACTATTTGCGTAAAATTTGCGGCAAGTTTGCTTTTGTTGACAGCCGGATTTTTGCTTCCCAGCAAAGCCAGCAACATTCCCCTACAAGTCGCCCAACAGCCTAACTGCAAAAGTCCTCAAACCACGCTAGACATGAATATGTGTTCTAGTCAAGAGTTTGAGGCTGCCGACAAAAAGCTCAATCAAGTCTATCAGCAACTGCAAGCAAAAATCAGCAGTAGACAAAAGCAGAGATTGACTGCAGCACAGCGTACTTGGATTAAATTTCGAGATGAAAATTGTGATTATGCAAAAGGGCAGTTTGAAGGCGGTAGTTTGGCTGCTTCTACCTACGGTTATTGCAGGGCCAGAGTGACGCAAGAACGGATTAAAGATTTGGAAGGTTATTTGAAACAAGCAAATTTGTAAAAGTTCGATCGCCAGGGAGAATAATTTACCCCTTCAATCCTCAATTCCGCAACAACCTCATCTTTTGCACTTCTAGAAGCCCCAGCACAAACCAGCTCAAGAGTGATATAAAGCTTTGTTTTTTATTTTACGCTTTGACACGCCAATGGTGTAAAATCTAAATTCTCAAATCTTATATTTTAAATCCCTATGTCCTTCGTTGGTTTGCACATTCACAGCGATTATAGCTTGCTAGATGGGGCTTCTCAGCTACAACAGCTCGCAGAACGGGCGGTCGAATTGGGGATGCCCGCGATCGCCCTTACAGACCACGGGGTGATGTACGGGGCGATCGAGCTAATCAAAGTTTGCCGAAATAAAAATATCAAGCCGATTATTGGCAATGAAATGTATGTCGTCAACGGCGACATAGAAGTAAAAGTTCGAGGTAGAAGAAAATACCATCAAGTTGTTTTAGCTAAAAATACCCAAGGTTATAAAAACCTCGTCAAACTAACCACAATTTCCCACTTAAAGGGAATGCCAGAAAGAGGTATTTTTGCCCGACCTTGCATCAACAAGGAACTGCTAAAACAATACTCCGAAGGTTTAATTGTCACCAGTGCTTGTTTGGGCGGCGAAGTTCCCCAAATGATTCTCCAAAACAAGCTAGATACTGCCCGTGAAGTAGCCACATGGTATAAAGAAGTATTTGGGGAAGATTACTATATAGAAATTCAAGACCACGGTTCCCCGGAAGACCGGATTGTTAATGTTGAAATCGTTAAAATTGCCCGCGAACTGAAGATTAAAATAATTGCCACCAATGATTCTCACTATATTTCCTGCAACGACGTAGAAGCACACGATGCTTTGCTGTGCATTAACACCAACAAACTGATTGAAGAAGACAAGCGGATGCGCTACAGCGGCACAGAGTATTTGAAGTCCGCAGAGGAGATGGCGCAACTGTTTCGAGACCATTTGGATGATGAAACAATCAAAGAGGCGATCGCAAATACCCTAGAAGTCGCAAATAAAGTATCGAGATACGAGCTCACAGGAGAAGCTCGGATTCCCACCATTCCAATTCCCCCAGAACATACAGCCGATACTTATGTAGAAGAAATATCCTGGCTGGGACTGTTAGAACGCCTCAAAGCCCGCACCAGAAATGAAATCCCCCCAGTCTACAAACAAAGACTAGAATACGAACTGAAAATGCTTCAGCAGATGGGATTTTCGGAATACTTTTTAGTAGTTTGGGACTACATAAAATATGCTAGAGACAACGATATTCCAGTAGGGCCAGGACGCGGTTCTGCCGCAGGTTCTCTAGTTGCCTACGTCCTCAAAATCACCAATATAGACCCCGTACACCACGGACTACTATTCGAGCGATTTCTCAATCCCGAACGGAAATCTATGCCAGATATTGATAGCGATTTCTGCATAGAAAGGCGGGACGACATGATTAAATACGTTACGGAAAAATATGGTAGCGAGCGCGTAGCGCAAATTATTACTTTCAACAGAATGACATCAAAAGCTGTCTTGAAAGATGTGGCCAGGGTGTTAGGTATTCCCTACAAAAAAGCCGACGAAATGGCTAAATTAATTCCCGTGTCCAGGGGAAAACCGGAAAAACTTAAAGTGATGATTTCCAATGAAACACCTGCACAGGAATTTAAAGACAACTATGAAAATACAATTTGCATAAATGCCGAAACTGGTACAGAAGTCCCAGTTCGTCAGTGGATTGACATGGCAATTCGCATTGAAGGAACCAACAAAACCTATGGTGTTCACGCGGCCGGTGTGGTAATTTCTTCCGAGCCGTTGGATGAACTTGTACCGCTGCAAAAGAATAATGAGGGGGCTGTGATTACCCAATATTTCATGGAAGATTTGGAATTTTTGGGGCTGCTGAAAATGGACTTTTTGGGATTGAAAAATTTAACAACGCTCCAGAAAACTGTTGATTATATTAAGCAAACCCAAAATCTAATTGTCGATCCAGAAATGCTACCTTCTGATATTGAGCGCAGAGCTCAAGAGACTTTTGGCAGAATCAAAAAGTTACCGGATGATGTAGATAAAACTTATAGACTTTTAGAAAGAGGAGATTTAGAAGGTATTTTTCAGTTAGAATCCTCTGGAATGCTGGATGTAGTGAAAAAACTCAAACCTTCCTGTCTGGATGATATTTCTTCTATTTTGGCACTTTACCGACCTGGGCCGCTGGATGCAGGTTTGATTCCTCAGTTTATTGACTGCAAGCACGGTAAAACAGTTGAGTACGATCATCCGCTATTAGAACCGATTTTAAAAGAGACTTATGGAACGCTTTGCTTTCAAGAGCAAATTATGCGGATGGCTCAAGATTTGGCGGGCTATTCTTTGGGTCAAGCTGACTTGCTGCGCCGCGCAATGGGCAAGAAGAAAGCTGATGAAATGCAGAAGCAAAAAGAAACGTTTATCGACGGCGCAACTAAGAATGGAGTCAGTCAAAGAATTGCTGAAAAGTTGTTCGCACAGATGCTGCAATTCGCGGAATATTGCTTGAGCTATGACACGAAGATATTGACAGTGGAATATGGGCCGATGGCTATTGGCAAAATTGTTGAGGAAAAAATTGAATGTACTGTTTATAGTGTTGATAGCAACGGTTATATTTATACACAGTCAATTGCACAGTGGCATCGCCGGGGGCAGCAGGAGGTCTTTGAGTATTGCCTGGAAGATGGCTCGATAATTCGCGCCACAAAAGATCACAAGTTTATGACTGTTGGCGGTCAAATGCTGCCCATTGACGAAATCTTTGAAAAAGGATTAGACTTAAAACAAATCAACTCTAGCTCAGATATATAAAATGTATCTCGACTATAGGCAGCTAAAATCGGAACACAAGGAACAAATCATTTCTGCTTTTAATCAGGGCATGGAGTGTCGAGACATTCCTAACTACCTTGGTGTGAGTGAAAGAGCAGTTTCAAGGGTTTTAAAAGAAGCCGACATTAATACTAAGCGGCGCAACCGCTATACTTTAAATGAGAGCTATTTTGATGTAATTGACTCTCAAGCTAAAGCTTATTTATTAGGATTGATAGCTGCTGATGGCTGCGTTACTCAAACTAATTATGTAGCTTTTGAATCTATTGACAAAGAACTTACAGAAATGCTCAGCATAGAGCTACAATACTCTGGTGAAATTAGAGTTATTCAGCCTCAAAATTATGCTCCTCACTACCGAATAAATTTTTCTTCTGAACAACTGGCAAGCTCTTTACAGGGCTACGGCATCATAACAGGAAGAACTTTTTCGGAAGTTACCTATTTCCCGAACTCAAAATATTTAGGGTCTTATGTGTTAGGCTATTTTGACGGTGACGGTTGTGCTTATGCAAACAAAGGTAGAAGTGGCGGTTTAGTGTGCATCGTCGGTTCCTTTGAATTTGCCCGCGAACTAGCCATGCACCTAGGGATGGGTTCTGTACAAGAGCATCAATTAAAAAAAGTTTATTATTGGAGAATCTTTAGTCGAAACAATATACAAGCATTCTATGATTTTGTGTATCAATATCCCCGCTTGGGATTGCAACGAAAGAAAACTAAAATAGAGGCTATTCTCAGGAGTTACAAACATGGTAAAAATTATTAGTCGAAAATCACTAGGAACTCAAGAAGTCTATGACATAGGCGTTGAACGAGAACATAACTTTATCCTAGAAAATAGTTTGGTGGCATCTAACTGTTTTAATAAATCCCATTCAATGGCCTATGCGTATATCACGTATCAAACTGCCTATTTAAAGGCGAATTATCCTCTAGAATATATGGCTGCACTGCTGACTGCTAACAGGGGCGATCAGGATAAAGTACAGAAATATATTGCCAATTGTCTCAAGCTGGGTATTGAGGTTGAGCCGCCCGATGTTAATAGCTCGGAACTTACTTTTACACCGATGCCGAAACAGATGACTGGCGCTGCAAAAGATAAAATTTTGTTTGGAATTTCGGCGGTTAAAAATGTGGGAGAAGCGGCAATTGAAAATATTTTGGCGGCGCGGCAGGAAGGGGGTAAGTTTAAATCATTGGCTGATTTGTGCGATCGCGTAAATCTCCATTCGGTCAACCGCCGGGCTCTAGAAGCTTTAATTCAATGCGGTGCTTTTGATAAAATTGAAAACAATCGCAATCAATTAGTACACGACCTCGAAGGAGTGATAAAATGGGCGCAAGAGCGCAAAAGAGACCGAGAAAGCGGCCAAGGCAATCTTTTTGACTTGTTAGGTGCGAATAGCTTCGGGAAGTCAGTCAATACCTATGAGTCCGCGCCCAAATCTAAAGTGGTACCAGATTTTGAAAAACAGGAGAAATTGCGTTTAGAAAAAGAACTGCTTGGCTTTTATGTGTCAGAACATCCCCTAAAGTTTCTCATGCAAGTAAACGAAGACCCCGATGTGGTGACTCTCGAACAGTTAGCAGATAAAAAGGGGAAAGTATCAGTTATTGTCATGCTCAGCGCTATTAAAATGGTAGTGACTAAAAAAGGCGATGCGATGGCAATTTTGCAATTAGAAGATTTGACCGCTCAAATAAAAGCTGTGGTGTTCCCCAAGGCTTACGAACAAGTGAAACCTTACATTGTAGAGAATGCGATCTTACTGATTAGTGGAAAAATTGAGAAAGATGGCGAGGAAATTCAGATAATTGTAGACACTGCAAAGCCGGTGGAAACAGTACAGGTTGAAGAGGAAATCGAGAGGGCCCAACCGGAAATAAATAACCATTGGGCGGCGGAACCAGTCAACGTTGTACGATCGACAAAACCTGTGGAAGTTTTAGAAATGGTGATTGTCAAGCTTACACTGCAGCAAGTACAAGACGGGGAAAAACTCAATGACCTCAAAGCCCTTTTGGAAGAACTTTCCTATGGGGGAGAAGATGCTAGCGTTTCTGTGGGGGGAATTGTTGTCGGTGAATATTCCTGTCAACCCTTTCGCATTAACCGTCAATTGTGGGTGCAAGAGGGCGAGGGAACTGTTAGCCGTCTCAAGTCGGCTAAATTTGATGCTTGGGTTTTTCCTCTAGACAATCGCGGAGATGCTGCGGTGTTTCGAGAAATGCGATCGCAACTTAATGTACATTCTTGGGCCAGTCGTTTACTTGACACTGACACCGATCGCCTTCACAAGTATGTCACTTATCTCGCCCAACTAAACAGACGCCCGCCAAACTAACACTTCGCCGCCATCCCCACCGGTGACTAAAGTTTGACCGTCAGGACTAAAAGCCACCGGATTGCGCCCAGCAAGAGAGCACAAACATTCTCCTGTTTCCAGGTTCCAGAGTTTAACCGTACCGTCTCGACTGCCGCTAGCCATAATTTCGCGATCTGGACTCATCGCCACCGAAATCACCGCCTCAGAATGCCCCCTCAAAGTATTAATCAATTCCCCTGTATCGGCATTCCACAATTTAACAGTAGCGTCGGCACTTCCACTGACAATCATCTTGCCGTCTTGACTAAATGCGATCGCATAAACCCAATCTGAATGACCGACAAAAGTCCGTACACTCTCCCCAATACCTACCAGCCACATCTTGATAGTTGTGTCAGCACTGCCGCTGGCAAGCATCATACTTTGAGGGCGAAAACTAACAGATAAAACCTTATCAGAATGTCCCGAAAGTTTTTGAACCAATTCTCCGTTGCGCTGGTTCCACAATTTAATACTCTTGTCGCCGCTGGCACTCGCGATCGCTCCAGAGTCGCAACTAAAAGCCACCGAGTACACGGGGCCGTACCGGTGACTGTACGGCGAACCAAAATCGCTGTAAAATTCGCGAATCATCGCCTTTTTATCCAGCTTCCACTCAATGACTTTTCTGTCAAAACTGCCGCTAACCATCATTCTCCCGTCTGGGCTGATTGCCACAGCATCAACCGTTGCGGAATGGCCGAAAAAAGTATGGATGAATTCACCTGTTTGCAGGTTCCACAGCTTAATTGTTTTATCGTCGCTGGCGCTAGCGAGAATATTGCCTTGAGGATTAATAACAACAGCATTAACCGGGGCTGAATGACCGTGGAGAATGCGATCGCACCGCCAGTTATTAGACGACAAAAATGTCGGATTGTTAGCGGATGGCGCAACATGAATCTTGTGGGGCGGCGCGGCCGATACGGCGGTTGCTTTATTGGGCTGCGAGTTAGTTACTGGCGAATTAATAGCTATTTTTGTTGGGGAATTATAACTGATTTGAGAGCGGGGATATTGGCCAAGATTTACCAAGTCTTGCAACACTTCAGCAGCGGATTGATATCGCTCTCTTACCGAATCTTTGAGCAATTTATTCAAAATAGTTGCTAATTTTTGGCTGACTTTTATGCCTTTTTGCGCCAAGTGCGATCGCCAAATCCATTTGCATTCCAAAGCATCGAACAAATCCTTCAATACCGCCCCAGTTAGCAGGTGAATGCAGGTAACGCCCAAACTGTAAAGGTCGCTCGCCGGATACGCCTTGCCGCTGCGGATTTGTTCGATCGGCGCATAGCCAGCAGTTCCAGTTATCGTCCCAGTTTGCGCCTCAGAAAGGCCGGTAATGTGCTTAGCAACTCCAAAATCTACTAGCACAAACTGACCCCCCCTAGCCTTTCCCTGTACAGCAGGAGATTCAGGCACAATTATCCCTTGTATACCACCAGAAGATTGAGGTAAAGAGGCCCCTCCTTTTCCTTTACCAGGAGTCGAGTTGCCATATCCCGCCGCAGCCCACAAGCTTTGGGGAGTTCTCCGCAGAATATTTTCCGGCTTAATATCCCGATGAATCACCTGCTGCTCGTGAACAAATTGCAAAACAGGCAACAAATTGATCAACAATTCCCAAATCTGTTCCTCGCTAAAAGCTCCCCGCTGCTGCAACTCCTGAAACAAATTATTTCCATCGATTAACTCTTCCACAAGATACAGACGTTTGGCTTGTTCAAAAGAAGCCAGCAAACTTGGAATTTGCGGGTGTTCTCCGAGTTCGTGTAGTCGGTGAGCTTCTTGTTTGAACAGTGCAGTTGCCTTTTCTAATTCAGCTTTTTCTTGAACTTGGGGGAAAAATTGTTTGATGGCGCAGGGAGTTTTCAACCTATCTTCATCGACAGCTAAAAAAGTTCGGCCAAATGTTCCTTCACCGATAGGTTGAAGGGCGCGGTAACGCTCTTTCAGTAGCAATTTAGAGCCGCACGCCCGACAAAAATTGGTTGAGTCCGCATTCTGCGGCTTTTGGCAATGGGGATTGAGGCAATAGCTCATCTTTTTTCCGGCCTGGAGATTCCCACCACAGCTAAACTTAGCAACATGGTAGTCTGTTTCCACTCACGCCCAGAGCACCATTCTCGATAATACCTGAGAAACTCGCTTTCTTAACCCAAAATCTCGGCTCTCAGGTTGAGCCCGTGGCAAGAAACCAAGGTGAGGACACTAAAATTGCTTGATGTGAGTTTCCATATATTGTAATGCTTTCCTAAAATTTTGCAGGTTGGCGGTTCACAAACTGATATGTCAACAGTTATACCAATTTTTTATGAGGCCCCGTAGAATCTGATCCCCCCTAACCCCCCTTCTTAAGGGGGGGACAAGATTCTTCTCAGAGTATGCGATTGTTTGAATTTATATTGTAGTTTAAGCTCCCCTGAATAAAGGGGGGACAAGATTCTTCTCAAAGTCAACCCCTACTCCCCAACAATCAGGGGGATTTAGGGGGATCGAGATATATGCAACTTCACATTAAATTGGTATTAACTGTTAACTACGGCTATTCTGGAGCATTTCTGCAGAGAGTAAATACCAAACTGAGATGAGCTCGGCTATTCTCCCCCATCTAAAAGACACTCTTGCTCCTCGTCGCCCTTCTGTGAGGATGCTTTGGCTTTAATCACCGCTTCTCTAAAGCCTAAAACTAATAAAATATTGGCAAGTGTTAAGAATAGTTCCGCAGAACCGTGCAGCCAATCGACATTTGCTAGTGACTCATTGTAGGCAACTTTTGCGTAAATTGCCGCGGGAATCGTCACTGCTACAAAAACGAGAGTGCCGTAAAATCCCATCAGAGCTAAACGGGGTGTTTTTCCCGATTTAGTCAAAAACCAGAGAAATCCCAAGTAGGGAAATAGAGACAGAACAAATAAAGTTTCTTTGGAAATCATTAGTAATTGGTGAGCGACCAGATACTATGATAAATTAAAAGCTCAAAAATTAGTGTGAATAATTTTTAACTTTTAAGGTTGAGTTTTTAATATTTAATTAGACAGATGCACCCGTTTCTATCGAACTGCTATAGAGTCACCCAATACCATAGCTCTTAACCCAAGCCGCAGCAGGTGGGCAGTATTCCAAACCCCTCACCCACGCGGAGACAAAACCCGTAACTTTTCCCCTAACACCGTTTTTAGAATAACACATTTTTCACCGTGCCAGTCTGTTAATTGTCCCTCTCCCCAAAGCTACCCAGCAATTAGAAAGAGAGACGGTTCCAAAGTTTTCTGTCTGCTAGGCATCAAGCAAGCATCGTTCACAACCTCTAAATCCAAGCCGTTATTTCTATCTGCTGCCAGAATTTCCTTTAGCTTAGCATCAAAATCAAAACACGGCCCGCAATCCCAAACTTTGAGTTCCAACCGTCCGTTAAACACCATAATTTCCAGTTGCACAGGAGTTTCTACTGGCAACTTTTTGTGAGCGTGGCGAACTGCATTAGTGAAACCTTCAGCCAAAGCTAACTGAAGATTCCCCCAAACCTCATTAGGAATCGATAAATCTTTCAACTGCTCAAACCACAACAAAACTTGAGTTAAAGCATTGACATCTGTGTTGACTTGCAGGCTAATATGTTGAATACAAGTTTCATGCAGCTCTTCTTCCTGCTCTGTTTCAGTCTGCCAATCCCAGGTGTTTAATAAATTCATTAACCCATCTAAAACGCTAGCATTTTTTATATTTTGCGATTGATTGCGACCTTCTACTTCGTAACTTTTGCTCAGCCAGAAACAATTTCGATTGTCGAGAGTCCGGGTGTAACTGAGCTCGTCTGCAATCTGCCACATGAGTTTGATCCCCCTGCCACCTTCTGCAAGTTGATCTATGCTGTTCGACATCTATTTTCCTCGTCTGAAAGTATTAGCTGTACCCAATTTTCCCACCCGCCGAGACATTTGGTATTTTTTTTATACTGGCTTGCTCGGTGTTATTTCGGGGATCACACAAAAATGCTATCTTTTTTAGAGAAGGCAGCGCATCAGCAATATGTCTTAAGAGTCTAAGCCAATTGGCTTATTTACCGATCGCCTGTACGGAGAACGATCGCCCTCGGCAGCAAAATCCAACTGCATCCATTACAAATACTTATCCGTTGTCGGAGTCGGTCACTTGCCGCAGCCGTCGCCAGCTTCAGAATCCCTGGCATTTAGCGCCTCCGGCCGTTCGCCGCTCGCTGCAGGGGAGCCTTGATGTGCGGGGTTTCATCCCCAAGGCGTAAGTAATATCGGTGAGGGCGATGGCTACGCCCCGGCTTACGCCTACGAACCTTACACCGTCGAGTCGCGTCCATCCACTAGAGTAGGACTTACGCAAACAACCCAGTTTCTGCTAAGAATATTGGGTTTGACAGCGAGGAATTAACGAGGAAACCGGCTTTTTGGCCCCCGCACGTAAGTCCAGCAGACAAATCGGTGATGAAAGGCAGTTACAGGACTTACCCAGACTATGACCAAAATCCAACTGAAAATTCTGACTGCAGCGATAATGCTACTCCCATTTTGCGCCGCACTTCCCTTACAAGCTCAAAATCTGTCTCTAGTCAAGCGGCTGCTAGAAACCAGAGGATGTCCCGGATGCGACTTATTTGGCGCTTCTTTGAGCCGTGCAGATTTGTTTGGCGCTTCCTTGAGCCGCGCCACTCTCAACAGGGCCGACTTAGTTGATGCCGACTTGACTGCGGCTGACTTAATGGAAGCTAATTTAAACAACGCCAACATGAGAAACGCCTTTTTGGCTGACGCCGACCTCAGCAAAGCCGACATGAGCAGGGCCGACATCAGGGGAGCCAACTTAGAAAATGCCAACCTCAGCGAGAGTTTTCTGCGAGACGCATCCCTCCAGTTGGCTAACTTAAAATGCAGTAATTTGAGCGCAGCTAAACTAAGTAGAACCGACCTGAGAAATGCCGATTTAAGCGGTGCAAATCTCAGGAGTGCCGACCTCCAAGAAGCCGATTTAAGCGGTGCAAATCTCAGCGGTGCAGACCTGAGAAATGCCGACTTGAGGGATGCGAGATTGAACAAAACTAATCTTACAGATGCCAATCTCTGCGGCGCCCGGATGCCGGATCGAAAAATATCTCGGCGCGGCTGCGAAGTTAAGAAAGAACAAGCTATAAGCACGAACAATTACTGCAATTATTGCTATGCCTTAAATGACTGGTGGCTGAATGTATTAAGGTTATACTAAGCGGTATCATCGGGATAACTGCTCCGCTTTAGATATCTACTGTTTGAAGTGCGAGCAGGCGGTACAGATATCAAACTTAACCTGTTACCGCCAATAGCTTTTATCTACTTTGAAGAACCTAAAAATTGGCTCAGTATTTGCAGATATTCTGCGCCCCCGATCTGTGCCACATTATTGTGACCTCCATCAGGAACTATGTACAACTGTTTGGGCTGAGGTGCTGCATCAAACAGTTTTTTGGTCATTTCCACTGGAACTACATTGTCAGCAGTCCCGTGAATAAAGAGCACAGGCATTTGCAGGCGATCGACTTTTGAAAGAGAATCAAACCGCTGTGTCAGCAAAACATCGATCGGAAACATCCAAAACAGCCCTTTTTGGAAATTCACCATCGCCCGCGTCGAAGTAAAAGAGCCTTCTACAATTACCCCTGCCGCCTCCGGGTGACGCACGGCTAGATCGATCGCGATCGCCCCTCCCAAAGAATGACCGTAGAGATAAATTTGATTCGGGTTAATCCCCCGCTGTTTCACCAAATAATCCCAAGCAAGCTGAGCATCCTCATAAACCTGAGATTCACTCGGAAAATCGCCCTGGCTTTTGCCATAACCACGATAATCGATCACAAATACCGACAAACCTAACCGATGAAATCGATAAGCGTGTTCGACATTTGCTCCCACATTTGAACCATTGCCGTGTAGATACAAAACTACCTTCCCTAACCCCAGGGCGGTTTCATTCTTGGTAGGGGCGGTGCCCCCGTGCCGGCCCTTTTTGCCAGAAACCCCCATTCGATGGTTGGTGGCGGGGGTAGGCACGGGGGCACTACCCCTACAAAAACCTCGTTTTTGGTGAGAATCAAACAGCCCTGCCCCTAACCCCCCCTTGTTAAGGGGGGGAACCGGAGCGACTGCCGGTCTCTCACTTTGCGGGGACGTTCCGACTCCTCTAGCTCCCCCCCTTGGCAAGGGGGGGCTGGGGGGGGTATCCGAGTCTCCGGTGTTAACAGAGGGAACAGCCTCCCCCTTTCTTGCTCCACCCCTAGCTTCGGGGGGGCTGGGGGGATTTTCCGATGCAGGAATCCACCACCCGTGCACGCTTTCCACCGCGCCTGTTTTAGTTGAAATTGGCAACCAAACATCTTGATATTTCAACTGAAAATCATCTGGCGTAGTTTCGATCGCGCGCGCGGGAAAAAAGATAAACTTACCTTGCGCTACAAAGAGGAATACACAAGCAGCAGAATAAGCAACGGCCAAAACTATCCCAAAAGCTATTAGCGACTTAGACAAAAGGAATACTAGCAAATTGTTCATAGATAGAGCACGCGGGAAATTAGAGATCGCTCAACAGCTAATGGCAAATGATTAATTCAGACAATTAGCCAAGATCGATTACTAACTTCCGCCACCGTATTCCGCCGATTTTCAAAAATTAATGCAATTCGGGGTGGTGTAAGTGCCAATTCGTAGACTGTTCGTAAGCGTGAGCCACCTGAAACAGCCGAGATTCTTGCAAAACATTACCAATCAGTTGTATACCCACGGGCAGTCCTTTATCATCAAATCCGCAGGGCAAACTCAAAGCTGGCAAACCAGCAAGATTCACCGGAATAGTCATCAAATCTGACAAATACATACTCAGGGGGTCATTGAATTTTTCGCCTGCCTTAAATGCGGTAGTAGGAGCAGTGGGACAGACTAAAACATCAACTTGAGAAAAAGCTTTTTCAAAGTCTTCTTTAATCAAAGTCCGAACTTTTTGAGCTTTTAGATAATAGGCATCGTAATATCCAGCCGACAATACGTAAGTGCCGATCGCAATCCGGCGTTTAACTTCCGCACCGAACCCTTGAGAGCGGGTTTTGGCATACATATCCAAAAGATTATCGGAGTCTGGAGACCGGAAACCGTACTTAACTCCATCATATCGCGCCAAATTTGCCGAAGCTTCCGATGGAGCAATTATGTAGTAAGTGGGCAAACCGTAGCGGAACCGGGGACAAGAAATGACTTGAATTTCTGCGCCCAATTGTTGAAATTGCTCGATCGCCTTAGTAACAGCGTCTTTAACCCCGGAGTCCAGCCCTACACCAAAAGTTTCTTTAATTACACCAATTCTAATCTGACCCTTCGGTCGCAAACTGGGTCTTAAAGCTTGAGCGTAGTCAGGAATTGGGACATTAAGACTCGTGGAATCTTTCGGATCGTAACCGGCGATCGCCCCCAACAAAATCGCCGAATCCTCAACAGTCCGGCCAAAGGGCCCAATTTGATCGAGAGAAGAAGCATAGGCCACCAAACCGTAGCGAGAAACCAACCCATAAGTCGGTTTCAGCCCCACCAACCCGCAAAAAGCAGCAGGTTGGCGGATTGAGCCCCCTGTATCCGAACCCAAACTCACGACGCATTCTCCGGCGGCTACCGCTGCGGCAGAACCGCCAGAAGACCCGCCGGGCACGCGCTCCAAGTCCCAAGGATTCGCGGTAACTTGATAAGCAGAAGTTTCTGTCGAGCTCCCCATTGCAAACTCGTCCATATTCGCCTTACCCACAATCACCGCACCGGCTGCTTGGAGTTTCGAGACGACGGTGGCATCGTAGGGAGGCACAAAATTCTCCAAAATCCGAGAGGCGCAGGTTGTGGGAACGCCCTCGGTGCACATATTATCTTTAACGGCGATCGGGATACCGGCCAACAGGCCAATTTGCTCTCCGGCTGCGATTTGGGCATCCACTTTATGGGCCTGCGCCAATGCGCTGTCTGCCGTCACGCACAGAAAGCTTTTCAACTTCGGCTCTAGCTGGGTAATTCGGTCTAATGCTTCTTGAGTAATTTCCACAGCAGAGCGTTCTTTATTGACCAGTTGTCGGTGCAACTCGCGGATGGATGCCATGCTCGTACCTTTATCATTTCTACTTTGAGACAATACAGTTAATATAGCTGGCAATTGTACCTGCTTACAGCCCGAAGGCAAAGTCGGCTATTTTTGTGGCGAAAGTTCGAGCCTCGAAGAGGGCTCCGCTAACGGGCGATCGGTCATTTTATATACAAGAGATTAAATTCCCAAAATCCCACCGGACACAAAATAGCGATCGAGTTTTTTACCTAATTTTTTAACAAACCAAGAATGCAACTGTATCAGGACTGATGCAAAAAGTGGTTTGACGCGAGATTTATATGAGTAAGGGGTAAGGTGTGCAATGCGACCCCTACATAATTAGGTTCGGTCTTCAAGAATGTCTATGCAAGATCGCAATCATTAGGAAATCAGTCATTCCCAATTCTGTAATCTAAATTCTAAAATATTAGAACCCAGCTTCTCTTCTACCTAACCCATAATTTATGGTAAAAAAGATGCCCTAACAAATAAAATAATACCCTATTATGACTGCTTTATTTCTGGAAAATTCAGACATTAAGAAAATTATTGGTATATAAAAACTTCGCTCTTTGTTAGATTTAATTTATTTTTAATAGCATAATTGCTCGCATCTGAAGCTGATTTTTGACTAGATCGATCGCGTCATGAAAATTCCGAATAACATGAACTAAAACTACAAAGTGATGAGAATTAAATATTAGATTAGGGCGGTCACTCCCCTAATAATTAGGGTCAGATTATGAAGAGCAGTTTTTTAGTCAAAAATGACTGAAAGTTATCAGTCAGCCGAGTGAATTAATGGCGGTGGCGCGATCGAAGAAAATAGCGATCGACCTTTTCCGATCCACGCCCATTGTGCCAGAGGTCAAAAAGCCTGTCAGAAATCTGGGGTTCACAAAAAAGCTCGAAACGCTCACCGCCACGCCGAGGTCTCCTGTTGCCCGCACCTGCAAAAAAACAGCAGTCCTTCCTCAAGTGCGACTAGCTGCGTGCCTCTGGGGTAAAAAAAGCTACTTATTTGCCGCCACGATCCCCAGGAAAATAATTTCATCCGGAATTATCCCCAAAACCAAAGATATATGGTAAGAAGTTCCCGATGCCCCGTTGGAGGAATGCCACCTAAAGCTCACTTAGAATCCCACCTGACGGCAGAGGAACTCAAAATTCGCTACCGGCAGGCACAAAACACCACAGAGTCGCGCCGCTGGCACTTGCTGCTGTTAGTGTCCCGAAATTGGACTATCAAACAAGCAGCCCAAGTCGTAGGCCTCAACTACGACTACGCCAAAGAAATTGTCCAGCGCTACAACCGAGAAGGGCCTAACTCTGTGAGAAATCGCAGCGGAGACCGCCAGCCCCCTCCTGCAAAATCCTTGCTGAATCCTGAACAGCAAGAAGAACTGCGACAAGCCCTGCTAGGCCCTGCCCCCGACGGCGGAGACTGGACAGGCCCCAAAGTCGCTCGCTGGATTGCCGAAAAGATTGGTAGCGATCATGTCTGGCCCCAACGCGGCTGGGATTACCTCAAGCGGTTGGGTGCTGACTGGCGACGGCGGCGCAGAAAGTAGATAGTTCCCAATATTTAGAGGGGGTTGATTGCCTTCGTGCGATCGCTCCCTTTATTTTGGCAGAAGTCATTAGTCAGCAGTCATTAGTCAATAGCAGTATTCGTAGGGTGTGTCGCCATTAAAAATCCCTAAATTAAATCGACTATTTTGTGGCGACGCACCTTCTATCATTTATCAACAAGCTTGCTACCACAAAAATGTTGGGCGGAGTGAAACGGAGGGTTGTTGCCGGGGTTCATTAAAATAAAAGGTGCGTCGCTATGAGATGGTCGCTCTTTTTTGAGGATTTAAGGGTAGCGACGCACCCTACGGCTACGGCTAAAATCCCAAATCTCCAATCTCCAATCTAAAACCGTTTGACTGATGTAACAATAGCTGCTTATATAGAATTTGGTTGTGTTGAGGATGTTAAATATGCCAGAGATTAGGCGTTTTTTGTCGATCGCCAACAAGATGGCGGCAGTAGTAGCCGGCATTGGACTGGTTCAGATGTTAACCATCGCAAGTTCCTTCTCTCAATCATCTAACCCGCGTTCCCTAGACGAACTCTACAAAATTCGCGATGGGCTAATTGCCGAATTAGAACAACCCTCCTCTCCCTCCCCAGAACCAAGCATCCTTTCCGGCTTAGTTCCCTTCGCAGCCGCCAATCCTCCAGAACAACTGCTACAGCAGTTGCAAGCGGTGGAAGCTCAAATATTAGTAGAACAGAGGGCTAAGGACAACTTACAACAAGCAGTCCGTTTAGCCAACAGAGCCGTAGAAACTAAAGGGCAGCCAAATAAGTCGATCGAATCTTCGCAGCAAACTCAATTTTTCTGGCATCAAGCCCTCAACAACTTGCAGGAAGTTCCTCAAAATTCATTTTTAGCTTCCCTCACTGCCTCAAAAACTCAAGAATACCGGGAAAATTTAACAGCAGCAACCTTTCAAGTGCAGCAAGCAAAATCTGATTTGTTGGGTGCGCTTGCGCGGGAAAGCGGTTTGTCGGCTCAAGCTTCGATCGGCATTTGCAACCTTTCTAGAGAATGCGTACACCTCCGGGGCGATGTACCTCCTGTCAGTCCAGCCAGCTTAATTAAATTGCCGATTGCTGTCGCCCTGATGCAAAAAGTCGAAAAAGAAAAAATTAGTCTGAACCAGGAAGTATTAGTCACTCGCGGTAATTTCACCGAAGACGCATCGGCAAAGATTACGTCCAATCGCAATTACCCGCTACAGCTACTGTTAGAAGAAATGATCTATCGCAGCAGCAATATCGCCACCAATCAACTAATCGATTATTTAGGTTCGGATTACATCAATCAATATTTAGATAATAGCGGCTACGAAGTCACCCGCGTCAACTTCAAATTAATGGGGGAAAGAATTATGCCCTCCAACCCCGGTTCAGGTCGCAACCGCCTGACTGCTAACGAACTCACCGAAATGATGGTGCAAATTTACAACGGCGAAACACCCGGTGCTAAACTGTTAATAGAAACTCTCAACCGCCAGTACGATCATGCTCTGGGATTTGCCGCGTTAAAAGGAACTAAAGCTCAGTGGTTGGGCGAAAAAACTGGCCAAAATTCCAAGGTGCTCGGCACAACTTTAGCGATGAGCATTGAGGACGAGGCCTATGTGATTACTGTGATTGACAGCCGCAGCGGCGAGCTACAAATGCGCCAGTCTATTTCTAAAATTGCCGATTACATGGTCAGAAACCCCAGCTTTTAACCGCTGGAATATACAATTTATAGCGGGAACAACGCACCGCCCAAACAGTTAAAAAATGCCGCATCAACAACTCAGTGTTTCCGTCAAAGGCAAAGGGTTTCCGATTCTTTGCTTGCACGGCCATCCAGGTTCCGGCGATTGTATGTCGGTATTCACAGAACACCTATCAAAACGCTTCCAGACGATCGCCCCAGACTTGCGCGGATACGGCAACAGCCGCACCTCAACTTTCTTTGAAATGACCGATCATCTGGTCGATTTAGAAGCACTATTAGACAGATTAGGAGTCGATCGGTGTTTGGTAATCGGATGGTCTTTGGGAGGGATTTTAGCCCTGGAATTAGCCATGAAATATCCCCAGCGAGTCACCGGTTTGATTTTACTTGCATCCGCAGCAAAACCGCGAGGAAGTCACCCTCCCATCTCTTGGCAAGATAACCTTTACACTGGTTTAGCCGGAATTATCAATTGGGCGATACCCGGTTGGCAGTGGAATATTGATACTTTTGCTCGGCGATCGCTCTTTCGCTACTTGATACAGCAGCATAACGCGACCCCTTACCGCTACTTAGCACAGGCAGGTACCCCCGCCTACCTAAAGACTTCCAACACGGCCACCAAGGCGTTAAATACCGCTCTGAGGGCTGGATACGATCGACTGATGCACCTGGGCGACATTCAATGTCCCAGCTTGGTGTTGGCCGGAGAGGGCGATCGGCACATCACCTCAGCATCCAGTTTAGAAACCGCCCGCCACCTCCATGATTGTCAGTGGCAGTGCTATCCCAATACTGCCCACTTGTTCCCTTGGGAAATTCCCGATCGGGTACTCGCAGACATCGATCGTTGGATGGAGAGTCACCCCGAAGCAGTTGGCAATTGCTAGTCTTAAGTTTGGAGTTTGTCAGGGGAGCATCTCAGTTTTGCATTTACAGTGCGAGCGTCCCCGCTCGCGTATTGTACAATACGCGAGCGGGGACGCTCGCACTACAATAAAAAAAATGCTTTTTACAAAACTGAGATGCTCCCGTTTGTCAGAAGCAATTAATCACCCAACACTCAACAGTTTTGAAGTTATAAATCACAACTCAAAACCGCACAGCGTTGCGAGGGAAGCGTAGGTCTCTCAAAACTCAAAATTCCCCTGCTTCTACTGACCGCTCAAAACCGGCCACAGCCCTCCATCACCAAGCTTTCCCAAATCTTCTGCAACCGTTAAAGTAATTGGTTTGCAGCGGTAAATCGAAACACTAACACCTTCTGCCCCTTCATTTTCTATGTCTTCTACATATCCTGCTTTTGCAGTTGCCGCCTCTCCCTGGGTTAAGAACGGGCCAAAATAGTAAATGCACCGCGGCGCTGAAGTTTTAACTTCAACCCACCAAGCCAATCCGAAAAAGTTGAGCAAGCTAATCAAGAATTCTTTCATGTGCTTTTCTAATGTATTTGACGGTGTTTTCAGGGTGCTGCGAACACGCCTAGGCTTTTGTTATTTACACGAGGCTGACTGCTACCAAGAACCGATCCAAACCTATTTAAATATATCTAAATAGATTGGTGTCGAATTCCTGTTTGAACCTAGGGGGCGGGCCCCTTCTACTTTCGTCTGAACAAGTAACGACAGTCGATCGGCTATCCTTACTTGTTCCGGGTGTGGTGCTGCTCAATTTTGGACAGCATTCACAATAAACTACTCTGTTGTGCTCTTTTTTTCAAGCACCTTTACGATCCGTGTACGTGAAACTTTTTGGGCCCGCGCTGGCGGTAAATTTCGTATAAAGCCATCCCCGTTGCTACCGAGACATTCAGGCTAGGAGTATGGCCCCTTAAAGGAATTGAAACTAATCCGTCACATCCGCGCTGTATCAAAAGGCTCAAACCGTCAGCTTCACCCCCCACCACTAAAACAGTCGGCCCGGAGAACTTGACTGTCTCTATAGATTGACCGACGCCTGCTGCAGTGCCATAAATCCAGAATCCCGCCTCTTTGAGTTCTTCCAGCGCCCGGTTAAGATTGACAACCCTCGCCACGGGCAGGCTTTCCAATGCCCCTGCTGCCACTTTTCTCACTGCCGAGGTAATCCCAACAGCCCGCCGCTGCGGAATCACCATGCCCTGAGATCCCAATGCTTCTGCGGTGCGAATAATCGCCCCTAGATTGTGCGGGTCGTTGAGTCCTTCTGCTACCACAATTACTGGATCTTCGCAAGCCGACTTAGCCTTTGCGATCAGTTCGCTCAAATCCAGGTATTCGTAAGCTGATACTTGGGCGGCTACGCCTTGGTGGTTTGCTTTGCGCGTGATGTAGTCGAGGCGCAAATCGTCAACTTCGTCAATGATGCTGCCGTTGGCTTTGGCTTCGGTTAGCAAGCTGTGAAAGCGGGGATCGTAGCGCAGGTGGGGAACAACCCAGATCCGGTTGAGGACTTGGTTTGTTTCTAAAGCTGCTTGCACCGCATGGCGGCCGTAAATCATGTCGTCTGTGTCTGCGTCTGGTTGCACGACTGTATTTGAGGCAGTGTCAACAGGGCGAGTGTCTCTGTCTTTGTCTCTGTCTCTGAAATGGTTGCCCCGGAATTCCTGCGGGCTATTGTCTTTGTCTCTGTCTTTGTAATAATTTCCCCTGGATTCCTGCGGGCTGCTGTCTCTGTTTCTGTCTCGGAAATTGTTGCGGGCCGGCTGCGGGCTGCTGTCTCTGTCTCTGTCTCGGAAATTGTTGCGAACCGGCTGCGGGCTGCTGTCTCTGTCTCTGTCTCGGAAATTGTTGCGAACCGGCTGCGGGCTGCTGTCTCTGTCTCTG
>NZ_JAUBTI010000001.1:247065-253122 GCF_036702415.1 Microcoleus sp. D3_18a_C4
TCTTGGTAATAATTGCCCCTGGATTCCTGCGGGCTGCTGTCTCTGTCTTGGAAAGTATTATTTCTGCGAAGGGATGGTTGGCTGTCGGAATCGACTCTCCGTTTGAAAATTGCTCTCACGGGCATTTCTCGCGATTGGGGGGCGAAGGTCGATCGCTTTTGAGGCGCGTCTCCTGGGCGAGTGTCGGGACGGGGCTTGCGTTCAAACCGGGGAGAGGAGGGTTGTGAGTCCTGACGGCGGCCTTCGCTTTTGAATGGCTTGCTGTCGGAATTCGATCGCGAAAAGTTGGGTTTGGTAAATTTTCTCATTGGTTTCTTGTGGTCAAAACGTTTTGGCTGAAGGCTAGTCGATTGTAGATTGTAGATGTGAGATTCTTGATTGAGGGAGCAATCTTTGGGCTTTGAGATTTGAGATAGTCTAGCGAGGGAGCAAGGATTTTGCTCTGTTCAAGTAGCTAGTTATTGACATACTCACCGCCCTAAAAGTGCGGTGATTCTTGACACTTCACTGACTGACGCAACCGAAGTCGTCTTACTCTGTCTCTGTGTCCGTTTAGAGTCGTGGCAATGCCCTATCCCGACTTTGTTTATATTTTTTGCAGCGTTCTCATCGCGTTCGTGTTCAGTGCCACAATTCAAACACTGAACCGATCTGATTTTTAAATCCAGTCTTCCCCACTTAAAGCCGCAATCCGAGCAAATTTGACTGGTAGGCTCCCAGCGACTAATTACTCTAAAGTCTAGACCAAATTTCTCAGACTTTGCCTCGCACAAAGTTCGGAATTCTCTCCATCCCTGAAGACTAATAGCTCTAGCAAGTTTGCGGTTTTTGACCATTCCAGACACATTCAAGTCTTCTAAAACGATAGTTTGGTTTTCACTAACAATTTTGGTTGACAGCTTGTGCAAGAAATCTTTACGGGTGTCTGCAATTTGATTGTGCAGTTTGGCTATCTGAATCCGAGTTCTATTTCTGCGTTTCGAGTCTTTAGATTGCCGAGCTAGCTTTTTTTGGAGTTTACGAATTTTTCGATCTAACACTTTATAGTCTGGACTTTTAGCTTTCTCCCCATTACTCATCACAGCAAAAGTTTTAATCCCTAAATCAATTCCGACACTTGGGTTTTTAGCATCAATTTGAACGGGCTTAACTTCTACTACAAAGCTCAAGAAATAGCGATTAGCACAGTCCTTTAGTACAGTTACAGAGCTAGGCTCTGATGGTAACTCCCTAGACCAAATAGGGCTAACATTTCCAATTTTTGCCAGATACACGGACTCACCTTTGATAGAGAAACCTGTTTTAGCAAAAGTTGCAGACTGACTGTTAGTCTTTTTTTTGAATTTGGGTTGACCCACTTTCTTGCCTTTTCTCTTCCCTTTTAGGAAATCAAAATAGTTTTTGTAAGCAACCTCTAACTGTTTGAGGGATTGTTGCAGCGGCACGGACGAAACATCGTTCAACCATGCCCTTTCTTCTGTCTTTTTAGATATAGTTAGAGACTTGGATAGAGTGTTGTACCCAGGATATTTGCCACATCTGCTAACAGCCAAAGCATCGTTCCAAACAACTCTTACACAACCAAACAACTGAGCCAAACTCTGGCGTTGTCTATCGGTTGGATAGAATCTGTATTGGAACCTTGCTTTCATTATTTTTAGCTGTTTTACTACTTTAGTATGCCATACTATTTTAACACGATCGGGAAAATTCAGAAGGAATTAAAGCCGTCCTAGAACGACGGGGTTTTAAACCCATTTCTTTGATAAATCTTGTTTTGCCGATCGGGCTTTTTGCTGTTTTAGATTACCAGCCGTGCCAGAGTTGTTAATTAATCCCTCCCCATTCCCAACTCTTAACTGCTAAATCCTTTAAGTCTCAAGTTCTAAAAGTGCCAGAATCTCGGTCAATCTTTCGGGATCGGTGAGGTACAAATATCCGATCAAAGTTTCTAAGCTGCTAGCTTGTTGGTATATCTCTGGATCTGCTCGCTTAGAACGGCCCGCTGCAGCATTGCGGCCGCGCTTGACAATTGCTAATTCTGTACTATTTAAGTAAGGAGAGATCGATCGCAAGTGACGCGCTTGAGTTTCGGCTCGTACTTGTCCCACCACCAATTCGTGATAAGCTTGCAATCTTTTGGGCGGCATTAAGTACGAACTCCGAATGTAGAGTTCGTACACTGCATCTCCCAAATATGCCCAGGCTGCGGGCGAAATTCTTTCTATTTCTGCTGGTGTAGCCCTCGCAGGATGCACTCGATTTAAACTGATATCCGTCAGACTCAGTTTGAGTCCGTCATCTGCGATCGGCGACATACTTTTTTAAATAAAACTTCCGCACAGCTTGGTTTTTCTAGTCACTTACTTATTTGGTCTTTCGTTACTTCCGCAATTATAGCTTTCACAGGAGTGTTCGCTGTCCGATCGCGAAACGAGATATATAGGCAAAGCTTGGCGCGACGATCGCACTCCTAAAAAAGGCTTTTTACCAAATCGGGATGCTTTAATTTTTATACCATTTTTCCGCGTGTTTGCCACACATATTTTACTGCCCCTCCACCGAAACTCTCAGCATCGGGGAAATAGCCGCTGGCGCGTGTCGCAGCTTCTGGGAAAATCGGTATTATTTTACCACCCCAAAAATAAAAATTTGCTATCCAGCGTTGAGAACCGGATAGCTAATTTAATTCACTTTGGCTTGACACTCCCCAGCCCTAAAGGGACGGGGATTCTTGAAGAGTTCGTATTTGAACTTTCAAAGGCTTGCATCAAACCGCCTCTACCCACTCAGCTTAGATAAATCTAAACTTTGCGTATACTTTTAGCTTTTGTGTTTTCGGAGTCCACCACTAATGCCAGATAGGTACGCTCAACAATCTGCCTTTTGTTTGCCCTTTAACTATTCCGAATCAAGTCGGATTAGTCCGTTGCCGGGATTTCACCGCACTAGATTGTTTCAATACGCAGATGGTTATTCTTACTTGCTGCTTGAATTATACCAAGAATTGAAGGCGGTTGAAACCGCTGCCGACTTATCCCCGTGTCTGAAGCCAGGGGCTTGCGTCTCGTTTTTCGGTCAAGCATCCTTGACGTTTTTTACCGCCTCATCAACCGAAGGCTGCAAAGACAAAAATTTCTCTAAGCGAACCAGTTTAACAGTCTGAGTTACGCGGGGATTTGAGACAATTTGCAATGTCCCTTCCAAGGTTTGGGCTTTTTTGACAAGTTGCACAAGTGCGCCCAAGCCTGAACTATCCACAAAGTCTATCTGAGACAAGTCCAAAATTACGTGTTTTGGGCCCTCGTCAATACATTTGCTTATTACCTTCCGAAAAGTTGCCTCAGAAAAAGCGTCCAGCAGGCCAGTCAGGCGAAATAACTGATAGTTATTCTTGACTTCGCGAGTGCCTCTGAGGCTAACGGTCAGGGTCAATGACTCAGGAATGACACCCTCCTAGCTAGATATGGCTTAAAGTCGAGGCTTCATTATAGGAGTTTTTTGGTCTTTTGTCTACAGTTTTTTAGTCATTAGTCATTAGTCATTGGTCATTAGTCAGAAGCGATCGACACAAACAGCCTCTGATGACTACTGACTAATGACTGCTGACTGCTGACTACTTACTGCTGGCTACTTTCTGATTGTCTCGCATGGACTGCACGAATCGATCGAATAAATAATCGGCGTCGTGCGGGCCCGGACTGGCTTCTGGGTGGTACTGCACTGAGAACAGCGGCAGAGTTTTATGCTTCAATCCGGCTACGGTGCGATCGTTCAAATTGAGATGAGTAATCTCTACTTCGGGGGCTAAGGAATCGGGGTCGATCGCAAAACCGTGATTTTGGCTAGTAATTTCTACTTGCTCAGTTAAACCCGCTGGATGATTCAATCCCCGATGGCCGAACTTAAGTTTAAAAGTTTCTGCACCCAAGGAAAGTCCCAAAATTTGGTGTCCCATGCAGATGCCGAATACCGGTTTGTCCGACTTTAACAAAGCTTTCGCAGTAGCGATCCCTTCCGTTACCGCCGCCGGATCTCCGGGGCCGTTTGACAGAAAAATGCCGTCCGGGTTGTATTTGAGGATTTCCTCCGGCGACGTGTCAGCGGGGACAACGATGACCCGACACCCGTAACTCGCCAGACGCCGCAGAATATTGCGCTTGATCCCAAAGTCTAGCGCTACCACCGTCCACATTTGGCCGTTAGCAGGTTTGACTGTAGGACTGAACTCCCAAACCGAGTCCGTGGCTTCAGACCACTCGTAAACCTCGCGAGTGGTGACTTCCTGCACCAGATTCAGCCCGTCCATGCTGGGGGCATCTTGCACTCGCTCCAACAGTTCTGCCTGGTCGAGAATCGTCGTCGAAATGCCGCCGTTGATCGCTCCCACCGTGCGAATTTTGCGAGTCAGGGCGCGGGTGTCGATCCCGTAAATTCCGGGGATATCGTACTGTTTTAGGTAGTCTTGCAGAGATTGCGAGCAGCGCCAGTTGCTGGGGCGGCTGCATACGTTCCGGGCGATCGCACCCCGAATTTGCGGGCGCGAGGATTCTTCGTCTTCAAGATTTACCCCGGTATTGCCCAATTCTGGATAAGTAAAAGTTACAATTTGACCGCAATAGCTGGGATCGGTCAATACTTCTTGGTAGCCCGTCATTCCAGTATTAAATACTACCTCGCCAACGACGGTGGCGTCAGCGCCAAAAGACCAGCCGCGGTAAGCAGTACCGTCAGCCAGGACTAGGAGAGCGGGTTGTGCAGTTGAAAGTGACATGGCATCCTTAATTACTTTCGTTTGGTTTAATTCTTACCACTGCCAGGGATTTGATGCTAGTCGGCAATGTACAGATATTATTTTAATTTGTGCAATGGTTCGCAAAAGCAAGGCACTTATGCCGGAGGCCCGATGCCGGAGGCACTTATGCCACAGGTAATCAAGAACCAGCAACAAGTGCAAATTCTGCATCTCCCCCCGCGCCAGCAATTTATCAGCCAGCAGCTTAGGATGCGGGCGGAAATTCTATATCTATACCAAAAGGCAGTTGTCGCTGTTACGATCGAGCTACTGCGTTTAATCAAACTATGGCCAGCAAATCTCCCTTGCCTTTACTCTCAAACTCAAAAAAGCCTCTACCCATCCCTCAAAACCTGCGCCAACCTTTACTGGTGTTAGCAGGAGTTATTTCTCTGAGCAGTTCAATTTTAGTAGGAAGTGTTGCCAACTCCTCGCCAGCAGTGGCTCAAGAAAGTGAGGGATGCTTCATGCGGAGCTCGTCAGGCCGAACCGTCAACCTCAGCCAATCAGTCTGCGGTTTTCTCCCCAAAGAATTGACTCCCACCACTTCGGCGGCGGCAAAGTCGGGAGTGTTTCAGGCAAAAATCAAACGCCGAGAGGCTAATATCCCCGTCATAGAAGTCACGTTTAACGGCAAACAAAAGTTCGAGATGATGGTAGATTCGGGAGCTAGTGGCACAGTAATTACACCAGCAATGGCTAAAGCCTTGGGCGTTGTTCTCCAGGGAACAGTGCAAGCACAAACTCCCAACGGAGTGGCTACTTTTCCCCTCGGTCGCCTGACTTCTATGGAAGCAGGTGGTCTGGCAGTTAACAATGTAGTTGTCGCTGTCTCGCCCTCCCTAGAAATCGGACTGTTGGGTCACGACTTTTTTGGTAATAAAGATGTGACTATTAAGCAAGATGTCATTGAATTTCGATCGCGGTCTTAAAAAGAAGTTAGTGGTTAGTTGTTATTTGTTAGTTGTTATTTGTTATTGATTACTGGTTATTTGTAGCAACTGCTTTCCTAACAACTACCAACTGCTTTCGGGTCAACTAACAACTAATATCATGTCCGATCGATCGCGCATCATACATAGTCGGGGCGGGTTTTTGAGCTTGTCGGTTTTTGGCGACTATTGCTGGTGAACCCGCCCCTACAGGAATCACGGTCAATCGACCGAATATGATATAACAACTGTCAGGATCGCGAATTAAATAACTTACAATTTTAATTGTTATTGTGGGATGGGCGTCCCGCCCGTCCTTTTTGGACGGGC
>NZ_JAUBTI010000002.1:0-16789 GCF_036702415.1 Microcoleus sp. D3_18a_C4
TTTGAGCGTATAGAGGTGCTTTGATAACGCCTCCCGTGAGTTTTCGGATTCATTCAAGAATCCCCGTGGCTTCAGCCTTGGGGAGTATCAATTTCCCAGCGTTTCGGCAACTAAAAGTTCCAGTGGCAAATAAATTCAGTTCCAAACTCCTTGGCCCTTCACTCTCCGAAGGCAGCCATCAAGACCTTTCCCTAGAGTCTACACTCTGGGATTTGCCCCTGTATGACTTTCAGGTTAAATCGAGCTGCTTAGCCGTGGCAGTTGCCGAAATGTTTGAACAGCACCCCCTAGTGCCGGGAGTCGTCTTGATGGAAGCAGGAGAGTTTGCTGGCATGATATCCCGCAGGCAACTGCTGGAATATTTGCTCAAACCCCAAGGCCCAGAGCTATTTTTGCAGCTGCCACTAAAAGTTCTCTACAGTTACGCTCGCGTCGAAATATTATTGCTTCCAGAGAGTACAACCATATTGGCCGCCGCCCCACAAGCTCTGCGTCGATCGCCCGAATTGCAGGCAGAACCGATCGTCGTCCAAATAGACTCCCAATCTTACCGACTCTTAGACCCTAACGCACTAAACATCGCATACTGGCAAATTCGCGGCATAGAAACTCAAGTCCGCTACGAAAGAGCCCAAACTCAAATGATTCAAAGCGAAAAAATGGCTAGTTTAGGCCGTTTAGTCAACGGAGTCGCCCACGAAATTTTAGATCCGGTAGGCTTTATTTGGGGGAATTTAACCTACGTAAGCGACTACAGCAAAAACTTGATGGAATTACTCTCAGTTTACGACGCATACTGTACCGATCCCCCGCCGGAAATAGCACGGCTCAAAGAAGAGATAGACTATGACTTTTTGCAAAACGATTTTCTCCGAACTGTGGCCAGCATCAAATCAGGCGCAGAACGTTTGAGCAAGTTGGCAACCAGTTTGCAAAACTTCTGCCACATCGACGATATTTATCCGAAACCAACCGACTTGCACGCCAACATAGACAGCATACTTTTGCTGCTCAAAAGTCGTTTGACTAGGGAAATCCAAGTAGTGAAAAACTACGGCTACCTGCCACCAGTGCCGTGCTATGCAGGACAGCTAAACCAAGTATTTATGAATATCTTGACCAATTCTATTCATACATTAATTAACGAAGCAGTCGGTCAAGAATTGGCGAAAGAGTTCAAAGGTGGAGGACTCAGAGAGGCGGATCGCCAGCCTAAAATTGAAATCACAACTCAAGTCTGCTGTCCCGAACCGGCGTCGGATTTAGACAAACTTCATGTTCGCTGGGTTTCGATTTGCATAGCAGATAACGGGCCAGGAATGTCACCTAGCAAGTACAAAAAAATCATAGAATCATTCTCTACGGAAAAACGCGCCCTCAAAGAAACCAGTTTAGCAGTTAGCTATCAAATAGTGACGGGCAAACACGGCGGTGCATTCAGAATGCGATCGGAGTTAGGCAGAGGCACTGAATTTGAAATTTTGTTACCCTTAGCTTAAAGAAGGAAAGCACTACACGGATTTTGACACGGATACACGGATGAATTATCTAGGGTGAGGCAGTAGTCAACAGTCAACAGTCAACAGTCAACAGTCAACAGTCAACAGTCAACCATTATCTAATTGACTGCCGCACATTTTACAAAATCTAGCATTAGCATCGTGTACAGACCAACCGCAACCTTTACAAACAGCTTCTCCGTGATTAGCACTTTTAACTAATTGTTTAATCAAATCCCCCAATTGCCAAGGAATCAGAGCAATTCCCGTCAAAATCATCAAAATAGTCAGAAAACGACCGGATTCCGAAATCGGAGTAACATCGCCAAATCCCACGGTGGTCATGGTGACAACCGAGAAATAAACAGCATCCAAAAAAGTCGCAAAACTTTCGGGATTGGCCGGATGTTCGACTTGATAAATCAAACCAGAATAAACAAAAATTATTGCCAGCAAAGTAAACAAAATCCGAGCAAAAATCACCCCATCTTCGCTGCTGATGCGGAAAATAGAAATTTTTAATTCCAGAAAACGGATGAGTCGGAGAATTCTAAACCAGCGAAAAATTCGGATAAAACTAACGTTGACAAATCCCAGTAAAAATGGTAAGATTGCGAGCAAATCAATAATTGAAAAAAAACTAAAAATAAATTTAACTCGATCTTCGGCACACCACAGCCGCAATAAATACTCAACTGCAAAAACGATTAAAAGGACGGTATCGAGAGTTTGAAAATTAATTCTAACAGATTCCGAAATCGGGTAAGTTTCGGCGATGAAGCTGGCGGAAGATAAAAGAATGAGTCCGGTAAGAGTTAAATTGACGGTTCTGCCAATGGGGGTTTCGATATCTTCGAGATAAAATCCAATTTGCGATCGGGTTAACATAGATGAGATAATTAATACCATTTATGAGGTAAGGGAATTATCGCATATGAGTATCGAATTAACTAAGGGTGAAAGGTTCAATCTTTCTAAAGAAACTCCTGATTTCAGTAAAATTGCGATCGCCCTGGGTTGGCAAGTCAGCCAGACAGCACAAAACTGCGACATTGACGCATCTGTTTTTATGTTAGCGGCGGACGGTCGCATTCCCGATGAAAAGTATTTTGTATTTTACAACAATCTGACATCGCCGGACGGTGCGGTGCGGCATTCAGGAGACAGCGCGACTGGGCAAATAGACGGAGATGATGAGACGGTTTATGTGGATTTGAGTAAAATCAATTCGGCGATTCAGGAAATTGTGTTTATTGTGACTCTTCACGAGGGACAGGAAAAGAATCAAAGTTTTAGTCAAGTTACAAATGCTTTTATCAGGCTTTACAACCGAGAAACTCTTAGCGAATTGGTTCGGTACAATTTAAATCAGATATTTTCCCAAGAAACGGCTTTAGAATTTGGACGCTTGTACAAGAAGAATGGCGAATGGAGGTTTCAGGCGGTAGGACAGGGATATAATGCTGGGTTGCAAAGTTTTGTAGATAAGTATTATGTTGAGAATGCGGTGGAGAAAAGCTCGAAAGCTGGTGAGAAGGTTGATGATGCTGAGGTTGTGAGGCGGTTTAGCGATCGGGTGGATCGGTTATTGCGCGAAGAGGCGATCGGGGAGACACCGATTCCAGTATCTAGGGAAGCGGTAGAACAGCCGGCTGCTACTCCTGTGAATGCGGATACTGTGCAATCTGAGGAAGAGGCAAAAATAGATGATTCTGCACTAGAAAATCTGGAACCCGCTATTAGTGCTGAGGAATTTTGGAAACGGTATGAAGATGGAGAACGCGACTTTACAGGGATTAACCTAGCGGGAGTGGATTTAAGTGGCAAAACTCTCGACTCTAATGTCAGTCTAAGTCAAGCAAACCTGAGCAGTGCCAATCTAACAAAAGCCAACTTAACAGGAGTAAATTTGATTGGAGCTAACTTGCAAGGGGCAAATTTGAACTTAACAAACTTGCGAAGCGCAGATTTAATTCAAGTTAATTTGAGTGGCGCTAACTTAATTAAGGCAACATTGTCTTCCGCAAGACTAATTCAGGCAAATTTGAGTCAAGCTAACTTAAGCGAAGCAAACTTAAATAGCGCAAACCTGACTACAGCAAACCTCAGTAGAGCTAACTTAACTCAAGCAAGTCTACATAGTGTTAACCTGACAGGAGCCGATTTAAGTCACTCGAAGGTAACTAAAGTGAACCTAACTTATGCAAACCTCAGTGGCGTTAACTTAACAGGGGTAAGTTGGGCTGGGGTAAATCTTGAAGGAGTTAACCTTAGTGGCATGAATTTAAGTGGGGCGAATTTGACGGGCGCAAACTTAAGTCATGCTAAGTTGATTGGGATTAACTTAAGTGGAGCAAGTTTGAGTGGGGCAAACTGTTTAGGCGCTAACTTGGATGGTGCTAATCTCACAGGGGTAAATTTGATTGGGGTAAACTTACAAAGTGTTAATTTGAGCGGGCAAAAATTGAGTGGTTTTAATCTTTCTGGGGCTAATCTAAATGGAGCAAACTTAAGTGAAGCAGACTTAAATTCTGCAAACTTGTGCGGGGCAAATTTGAGCTTTGCAAACTTAGAGAAAACTAACCTGAAGGAAGCTAAACTGCTTGGGGCAAACCTGGAAAAGGCAAAACTCGCAGGTGCAATTATGCCAGATGGCACAATTCACGAATAAATTCGATCGCCAATATTAAAAAGCAAGGTGGGCAATGTATTGGTGTGAAGTTAACCGAAAGTCCACCAGGGAATGAATTCCCTGGCTAATAGCTTAAGTCCTCTGAAGAGGACTAATGAGTTCTTCAGTCCTCTTCAGAGGACTTTTGCTATGAGGCAGGGGTTTAAACCCCTGCCGGACTGAGGGAAATAGCGTTAAATTGACACCAATGGTGTGCATCGCCCTAGAAATAGATTAGGATTAGTATTAAATATCAAATACATAGATTTTCCATGAATGAATCTGACACAGAAATTATAGAATCTACCCTCAGATGGATGACGGAGTTTGTCGAGTTACCGCATCCAGTTTTCAGCGATTTACCGATTTGTCCCTTCGCTAAAAAAGCACGCTTGGCTAATCAAATTTTATTCAAAATCGAGCGGTTTTCAGCGCTGACTGAGTTCGATCGCGATGCTGCCATAATGACATCAATTTATGAATTTTACAATTCGGAATTTGAGATCATGGTAGTAATTAATCCAGAAAAAACTGCAATTAGTGCGCCAGAAACTAAAGAATTGATAGACAAATTGAATAATCAGATTTCCGAGTTGGGCTTGCTGGCTTTTCACATCCATCCCGAAGAAGATTTTAATATTGACGGGCTTCATACTAGGAGGATGCCGTATCCGGGCTTCACTGTTCAAGTAAATTCTAAGCTGAAGCCAGCTTCCGATTCTTTAGAGAAAACTGAATATTACAAAAATTGGACTGCCGAACAACTAAAAAATTTCGGGATTCCGAGAAATTGACGATCGCCCACCCTCCCCGCGCATCTCTGTGCCATTACAATTAATTCAGCAAAAAATCTTTACACATAAGAAGTCATGCAGCTCAAGTCAACAACCCGCCATATTCGCATATACACCGCCATCCTCGAAGATAACGAACTCGTCCCCAGCAATGACCTTTTGACGCTGGACATTGACCCAGATAACGAACTTAACTGGAACGACGAGTCTGTCAAACAGGTATATGCCAAATTCGACCAACTCGTAGACGCTTACGAGGGCCAAGATTTGACCGAGTACAACCTCCGCCGTATCGGTTCGGAGTTGGAGCACTTGGTACGATCGCTCTTACAAAAAGGCCAAATCAGCTACAATCTCAACAGCCGCGCTGTCAACTACAGCATGGGATTGCCTCAAGTTGATTCCAAAGTTCACCTGTAAAGGCGATCCTCTTCGAGGGCTTCGCTAACGGGCGATCGGCATTTATGTCAAGTTAAGATTGAAACCCATAATAAATGTCGCTTGTAGCTGAGTTTCGATCGCTCCTACTCCTCTTAATTAGGGGAGTAGGGGGGAAAAGAGGGTTCTGTTTCCTCTCTCGCTTTGGGGATTGAGGGGGATTTAGACTTGGATACAGAGGAAAGGTGGAGATGGGGAGAATTGAGAAAATCTGCTTTTATTCTTCTTCCTGCTTGTTTCTGACTCCTGACTCCTGACTCCCGGCTTCTTCCTTCTTCCGAGTGCCCTCGGACTTCTCCCCCGCCTCCCCAGCATCAACCGGAGAATTTGGAACGTGATCTCGTTCCAAAAACTGTTTAACTGCGACTTGGCGGTTGGCCATAAACTGACCCCAAGCGCCGGGAAACATCCCATCCAAGGTTTCCACCAGTGCCCAAACCTCAAGATTCATCACTTGGTAATAGAAACTGTGAGAATGTTGAATGCTAGTGAGTATTTCGTCTATTTCAACAGCAGGCGGCAGCTTCGGATCGGGCAAATTCTTGGGAAAGGCGCTGGGATCATGTGGGTGCATGGTTCAATACTCAACAGCTTGCAGAGGCCGGTCAGTCGATTTGAGATTTGAGATTTTAGATTTTAGATTGATTCCACAGATGAATCTGCGGGCTTGAACTAATATCTAATTTTTTTTGCTCTCCACGACTCCTGTCGGGGGCTTGCGTCCATCAGTCGATTTTAGATTTTAGATTTGAGATTTTAGATTGACTCCAGAGATGAATCTGGGCGCTTGAACTAATATCTAATTTTTTTTGCTGTCCACGATTCCTGTCGGGGGCTGGCATCCGTCAGTTGATTTTAGATTTTAGATTTGAGATTTTAGATTGACTCCACAGATGAATCTGCGGGCCTGTATCCGTCTTTGGGTAGGGTTAAATTTAACTTCTGTTGCGAAACTAGGGTGCGAGGCACAGATGACCCTTCGCGAGAAAACCGACAATTGATATTTATTTATACCTGTCGGCTCAGGTGATTTCTACCTAGCTGCATCATACCATTAGAGTTAGTCTAAAATCTCAATTCCCTTGAGTGCTGCGATTTCTTCGGAAATGGCCGCTATCAGGAATATGCTGAAAACAGCGTGATTTCAAGCCGAGGACTTGGGCGTCGCGCGATCGTCTAACTCTGAAAGCTCCTAGCAAGAGTCCTCGGCGGGTTAACAAAATGGTAGACTATTTGTGTCAGTACAAGACATTAAAACCTACCCCTAGACTGGGGGAAAGTCACGCCTAAAACATTGTCAGGAGATATCGCTACGCACACAACAGTGCAAACGTGGTGAGCCTAGGAACCTGAAAAATCAGGATATTAGGACTGCGAAGTCTTAAGAATCTCCGTCTGTTGAGAAAGCGGGGGTGTCAAATAATCGCCACGTATCAACCCGTCGAGGTTCAATCGCTAAAATAGTTCAGATCAGCACGCTTGCCCAAAGGCGTCAGGAACCCTTATGCAAAACTCTGTGGCAAAACACTACTTATGGGCTTTAGGTGAAGGGATCAAAGGGTGTAAGCCAGGCGATCTGATCGCTGGTCGCTACTTGGTCAAGCGCGATCGACTTCTTGTCGATACTCAACCCGAACACTTGCCGGAACTGCCCGATGAGATTCCGAGTGTTGTCACTCCTTATCTGAGACTGTTTGCCTATCAGTTGCACGTACCTCAAGTATACGGCCTGGTATCGTCCAAGATGAGCAAGCTTTCGGGAGATATCTGGCTGCTGGAAAACGGGCCGATTTTGAAGGTGACGGAATCTTTAATGCCGGAATTGGCGGACTCCTGGAAAGGAGCCGCAGCGATGCGGCAGCTCAATTGGCTGTGGCAAATGGCCCAGTTGTGGCAACCGTGTATCGCTCAAGGCGTCGCTTCGACGCTGCTGACTCCCGAACTGCTACGGGTGGAAGGGCAATTGGTGCGGTTTCTGGAATTGCAGCCCGATCGCAAACCGCCTCATTTGTCGCAGTTGGGCAAATTGTGGCAGCAGTGGCTAGAAGATGCTCACCCGGCTATTGCTAATTTTTTGAGGCAACTTTGCCAGCAAATGGTTGCCGGTCAAGTGCGCCACGGCGAACAACTGATGGGCCAGTTGGATAAAGCTTTGGCAAAGTGCGGCCGATTTTACGATCGTCACGTTGAAATTGCCACGGGCACGGATGTAGGCAGATCCCGCGCTCACAACGAAGATGCTTGCTATCCCCCCAGCGGTACGCTGTTGGCAGGAAATCCGGGGGCGGAAGCTTGCGCGATCGTCTGCGACGGTATCGGTGGACAAGACGGCGGCGAAGTCGCTTCGGAAGAAGCAATTGGTGTACTGCGCGACAAGTTGGAGCAAATGCCCCTGCATCAAGCTAATTGGGACCCGTTGAGCCTGACTTCCAAGCTGGAACGGGCGGCTTGTGCTGCTAACGACAAGATAGCCAGCCGCAACGACAGCGAACACCGCCAAGGCCGCCAGCGGATGGGAACTACCCTAGTTATGGGTTTAGCCCACATTCACGAGCTCTACGTCGCCCACGTCGGAGACAGTCGGGCTTACTGGATTACCCGCACCGGCTGCTATCAAGTTACTCTCGATGATAATGTGGCTTGCCGCGAGGTGCGTTTGGGCTACTCTCTCTACCGGGATGCTTTGGAACAAGTGGCCGCCGGAGCTCTGATTCAAGCTTTGGGGATTACTTCGTCCAACACTTTGCACCCGACTGTGCAGCGTTTTCCGGTGGATGAAGACTGCGTTTTGCTGCTGTGTTCCGACGGTTTGAGTGATAAAGACCGGGTTGAGGAATGTTGGGAAGCGGAGATTTTGCCAATTCTCGACGGTAGCATTAGTTTGGCTAAGGCGCGCGATCGACTGATTGAGATTGCTAATACTAGAAACGGTCACGATAACGTCACTGTTGCTTTAATTCACTGTCAAGCACATTTGAGGGAAGACGGCAATACTTTTACAGAACTGTCTGTCGCACCTTTAGATACGCCGATCGAACTCATTTCCGACAGCGAGGATATGCCAACGGATTTGACAGAAAGCACAAGCCTGGGCGAGGGGAATTCTCAAGGAAAAACGCTGTTGTTACCGCCGGAAAAAAGCAAAAGTTTATTTTCGCTGCTGCTGAAAATTTTATTTTTATTAGGGTTGGGGGGTGTATTTGCTTATTTTTTCATCCCTCCGGTGGGTCGGGCGATCGATACTGCCGGGGAGTCGATTTTCGGGAAACGCGGTTTAATTAATGCTGGAAGCACGCCGGAGAAAACAGTTGAATCTGTAGCTTCTCCGGTCAAATCTTTAGAAACAGGCTCGTTTATAGAGATTAAAAGTTCTGCGGCTGGGGAATTGGGAAAAGAGGGCGATCGCTTGGATTTGCGAGGCGCAATCGGTGAGTTGACTGTCAAAGGAACAGTCCCCGCCGGCAGCGTTTTGCAGGTGACAAACAAACAGCTTACGCCTCAAGGCAATTGGCTGGAATTGAAAGTTTGTTCGATTCCTGAAATAGTGCGATCGAACTCTCCGAAACCCGAGTCAAATAAAGATTTTTCTACAGTTTCAAAACCGACACTGAATCCATCTCCCGCTGTGGCAACTCCCACTCCCTCGCCTTCCCCGGTAGTTAAGCCAACAGTTGAAGTAGAAAGCGCCAAGCTGCAACCGGGCGAAATTGGATGGATTCAAGAACAAGCTGCTGTTGATAAGGTACTCTCCAACCCAGCCCCCAACCCAACTCAACAGGGGAAATGCGTTGCTTCTGACTCCAATCCCAATGCTAATTAAACTGTTAATGCTAGCTCCGATCGAGGTAATTTCCGTAAGTTTAGGAAAATGGAAGATGCAGCTTGCTAAAAATAGAATAGTTTAAGGCAGACACAGACCTCAAATAAAATTTGAGATCCCTCAAGCCGAAGATTCCTCAACTTTTTGATTCGAGATAAAACTATGACGAAAATTACAGACTATTTCCAGGGAGTTTATGCGGTAAATCTCCCTGAGAGGAAAGACCGACGCCAACTCATAGTCAAGGAATTAGAAGAAGCAGGAATGCCCCTCACGCCCCATAAGGTTGAGATATTTCCCGCAATCCGCCCCGACGAAGCTGGAGGTTTCCCAAACATTGGGGCGAGGGGATGCTTTTCCAGTCATGTAGGTATTCTCAAGCAGGCAAAACAGGAGGGGTTGAGCAATATTTTGATTGTAGAAGACGACCTAGAAATTTCAGCAAAGTTCAGAAGCGACCAAGCTGTTATCGTCGAACAACTGTGTCACCAAGATTGGGATTTCGTCTACTTCGGACACCTCGAAGAGGTTGAACAAAAGTCTCCTGTCGCCCTCGTACCCTTTTCTGAAGCGATGAGAACCACTCATTTTTACGCTGTAAATGGCAGGATTTTCGATCGCCTCCTGCGGTTTCTGGAAGAACTACAACAGCGACCTCCGGGACATCCCGACGGCGGCCCGATGCACCTCGACGGAGCTTATTCTACTTTCCGATCTCAAAATCCTGATGTTGTCACCTTGATTGCTTCTCCAAACCTTGGGTGGCAAAGGAGTTCCCGTAGCGACATCTCTCCTAATGCCTGGTTTGACCGTGTACCGGGGTTTAGGCAATTGGCAGGTGCAGCCAGAACCAGCAAAACAAGGCTAAAGCGTTGGCTTTCTAGTTAATTGAATTCGAGTTTAAAATCCTTCGCTTATATCAAATCTGTTAGCACAATCGCCCGGAAAATAATTAATACCAAATCCGGGTTTATTACTCCCTTTATGAAGGCGGCGGTTGAAACCTTTTGACCTCAAACTATACACATAAAGTCTGCCGCAGTCCGGTGTCAGGGTTCGGGGTGAGGATGTTGGAATTGGCTGGTTTTAGTGTGTTTTGACTTTCAACAGGCTTAATTTTTGTTAATGAACCGCAGAGGACGCAGAGGACACAGAGAAAGAAAGGAAGAGTTTAATCAAGCTTTCAATCCTTTATAGGGATTTAGGGGTTTTCCTGCCAATAAATTTAATATCTCTGTACTTTAACGGTGGCCACAACCGCGCAGCCATCCCAAATTCCTTTTACGCCCCAGATTCGATAAAACCCATCAACCAATTAGCCATCGTCGCCCTGCGAGTCTGTCGGGGCCCGAATTCCCCAATTTTATAGCCTTTAAAGCCCAATTTTTCCTTCAGCAACTGCTTGTTTTCTGGAGGGGTCGATCGAGTCAATTTCACAGTCGCCGGCCTAGAATCGATAAAATCCGGCGGTTCCGGGTACTCTTGCCGCCACTCGGCTGCAACACCTGCACTGTTCCACTTGCCAGTCTCGGCATCCCAGCGGTAGCCCAGATACAGCCAAACTAATCGGTTGACGGCAGCATCGTCGATTTCTTCGTTGAGGATAGCCCAAATAGTTTCGTTATTCAGCGGTGGTAATTCAGACATAAGCGCGATCGAATCGGAAATAAAAAAAGTTTAACTCACATTAAATAATATTATCAGGAACGGGCTCTCCGGCCCGTTCCACAAAAAATCATAGGAATTTGTTTGTGGGTGAACCTCCGATCCCGCCCAAAATGCCACCCCCAAAAAATTAATTATTCAAAATCCCGTCTTTCTCGGCCATCGACAGCATTAAGTCAATCACGCGGCAAGAATAACCCCACTCGTTGTCGTACCAGGAAACAACTTTGAAAAACTTAGAATTCAGTTCAATTCCCGCACCTGCATCGAAAATGCTCGATCGCGCGTCGCCCTGAAAATCTGTCGAAACTACCGCATCCTCAGTATATCCAAGAATGCCTTTGAGTTCGCCCTCCGAAGCTTTTTTCATTGCCTCGCAAATTTCTTTATAGCTAGTTTCCTTCGCCGTTTTGAAAGTAAGGTCAACTACAGACACGTCGGGAGTTGGCACGCGCAAAGCCATTCCCGTCAATTTTCCTTTCAATTCTGGCAACACCAAAGTAACAGCTTTCGCTGCACCGGTCGAAGATGGAATAATATTTTGCGCCGCACCGCGTCCTCCCCGCCAATCTTTTTGGCTGGGCCCGTCTACAGTTGGTTGAGTAGCTGTCATTGCGTGAACTGTCGTCATTAAACCTTCTTCCAATCCGAAGTTATCGTTGATTACTTTGGCAATTGGTGCTAAACAATTCGTCGTACAGCTAGCATTAGAAACAACCGTATCTTTTGTCGGGTCAAATTTGTGGTGGTTGACGCCTACTAGAAAAGTTGCCACTTTTTCCGGGTCTTTTGTCGGTGCTGAAAGTATTACTCGTTTTGCTCCCGCCGTCAAGTGTTTTGATGCGCCTTCAAAATCTGTAAACAATCCGGTAGATTCTACAACATAATCTGCGCCGGATTTACCCCAAGGCAATTCTGCCGGATTTCTAATCGATGTGCAGGGGATAAATAGTCCGTCAACGACAATCCCGTCTGGTTTGCTTTCAACTTCGCCGTCGTAAATGCCGTGGGTGGAGTCGTATTTGAAAAGATAAGCCAGGTTTTCTGGCGAAACTAAGTCGTTAATGCCGACAAATTGGATGTTGGGGTTTTTGATGCCGGCGCGCATGACTAGCCGTCCGATGCGACCAAATCCGTTGATGCCGACTTTTAATGCAGCCATGTTTAAACTCCTATTGAAAATCTCGTTAGTCGATCGGGCGTTAGCGTTAGCGAAGCGATCCGAAGGAAAGCCCGCCCCTACGGGGGCTACGCCAACGAAGAGGATCGCCTGTTGTGGCTTAGAATTTACCACGCTTACGGATTTTTGCAACTGATTCTTTTCTATATCTTAAGAATTCTGAATTCTGCCCCGGCTGGGAAGGGCAATTAATCCTGAAAAGACCGCTGACTAATGGCTAATGGCTGATTTTTGTCAACTTGTAAAAGTGCTATAATAGACATAAAATATTTTCAAAATTGCATTTTTTAAATCAGCCTAAAGTAATAATAAAAAACTTATCCAAAAGGAGAAACGGATTAGCATTCTCACCAGTGACGATTGTCGGAACCAAAGCCTAGGATGAAAGTCGCAGATACGCGCAAGGACACGGCATTGCCCTGTCCATACACATATGGCGTACAATCTATAGCAATCCTTGCAGGAGTCGTAAATTTTTTACCCCACCCCAACCCTCCCCGAACTCGCGGGGAGGGAGTAAGAAATTCACAAATGATGCGAGGATTGCTATATGTGTAGCTCAAATTTTCCGAATTGGTATAATGACTAATGACTAATGACTAATGACTAATGACTAATGACTACCCGACGCACCTAGTAATTAGCAATTCCACCGCATCTGAAATAAAACACGACCCACCAAATTTATTGAGCACGGGTCTAATGTTTTCTGCAACTGCAGAAACTTGAGCTGGTGAACAAAAAGCAAGCACATAAATGTTATCCAGCGCCGTCATTGATGAATCACGGGAAACATGATCCCTAGTGCTTTTTCCAGCTACATCACGAATCACCGAATAACCGGGTACGCCAGCTTTGTCTAAACCGTCTAAAATCTTGCCGAGTTCTACTGAGTGGGCTATGATTTCTACTCTTTTGACTGACTCCATCATCTCACCTCCAAAACATATTGATTCCGTATAGATACAGGGGAATGCCTACAATGATATTAAATGGAAATGTCACTGCTAAGGCAGTTGAAATGTAAAGACTTGGATTCGCTTCAGGAACAGTTAGGCGCATGGCTGCTGGTACTGCTATATAAGAAGCACTCGCGCACAATACGGCAAACAGCAAAGTGTCTCCCTGCGGCATTCCGATTAATTTGGCTATTAGCAAAGCAATTACTGCGTTGACTATGGGAATTAGGATTGCAAAGCAGATCAGAAAAATTCCTGCTTCTTGCAAATCTTTAATTCTGCTGGCTGCAACCAGCCCCATGTCTAGCAAGAAAAAAGTCAGAACTCCGTAAAACAAGTCTTGAGTAAACGGACTCATAACTTCCCAACCGTGTTCTCCTGTCAGTATACCCATAATTAGGCTGCCAATGAGTAGAAAAACTGAACTGTTTAGGAATGCTTCTTGCAACACTTCTGGCCAAACTATTTCGCGTTTTCCTTCTTCCCCGCCAAATACACTGACTAGAATGAGACCAACTATAATTGCTGGGGATTCCATTAATGCTAGCGCGGCTACCATGTAACCGTCAAAGTCGATCCCCTGTGCTGTGAGGAAGGAGGTTGCGGTGATAAATGTGACGGCGCTGATGGAACCGTAGGTGGCTGCGATCGCGGCGGCATTGTAGGAGTCGAGTTTTATCCTCAGTATGAAAAAAGTATAAATGGGTACTAGCATTGACATCAGCATCGCGGCCACAATTGTCAGGGCAACTTGCTGGTCAATTCCGCTTTTGGACAGTTCGACGCCGCCTTTAAATCCGATCGCAAACAGCAGGTACAGCGAAAACAGTTTGGGGATGGGCGCTGGAATTTCTAAATCAGATTTGAGAAAAATTGCCAGCATTCCCATGAAAAAAGCTAATATGGGCGGATTTAAGATATTTGACGCGACTAAACTCAAATCCACGATCGTTCACTCCCATTTCTTGCGTTTTTAATATTTCTTCCCCAGTAATTGTGGCACGAGAATGGATAAATAGACCGATCGAACTTGTGACACGAAAGCTCGATCGGGCTAAATACCGCCAAATACCCCAAAGGCGCACAGTGCACACCCTACAACGAGTAAGGCGTGCACTCGACACCCGCAAGCTAAGTATTGTGGTTTAACTAAGCAACACCCAAATAAGACTCTAGGGCTTCGGAACCACCGATCAACTTGCCGTCGATAAATACTTGCGGCACAGTTGTAGCCCCAGTCATAGCCCGGAGCGATTTGGTTGTGATCTCCCGGCCCAAGACAATTTCTTCATAATCCAAGCCCTTTTGACTCAGCATTGCCTTAGCCTTAGCGCAGAAGGGACAGCCCATTTTTGTAAACAGCGAAACTACCTTCGGCTTCGCTGCTGCGGAGTTGATGTAGTTGAGCATCGTCTCGGCATCGGACACTTTGAAAGGGTCGCCCGGTTCATCAGGCTCAATAAACATTTTTTCAACCAAGCCATCTTTTACCAGCATCGAATAACGCCAAGACCGCTTGCCAAAGCCTAAATCTGTTTTGTCTACCAGCATTCCCATGCCTTCGGTAAATTCGCCGTTACCGTCGGGAATTAACGTCACATTGTCTGATTCTTGGTCTTTTGCCCACTCGTTCATCACAAAGGCGTCGTTGACGGAAATACAAACAATTTCATCTACGCCGTTTTCTTTGAAAACTTTGGCCAATTCGTTGTAACCGGGGAGGTGCGTGGACGAACAAGTGGGAGTAAAAGCCCCAGGCAGCGAGAACACTGCTACGGTTTTGCCTGCAAATATATCATCGGTGGTGACATCGACCCACTCGTTGTCTTTGCGAGTGCGAAAGGTGACTTTGGGTACTCTTTGACCTTCTTGGTTCGTCAGCATGATTTTAAATTCTTGGGTACTTGGGTTCAATTCCTTTGCTTATTATAGCGTACTCATAACGAGTATGAGTTGTCAAGGGGAGGCGAGTTTTTTTCTCGGACTTGGGCGCGCGCGCGAGCTCAGTTCATTGTCTTTGCGACAGATAGCAGATTTAAAACTTGCTGTTTAACCCTCTTTTGTCACTCTGGAAAATTAAAAATGAGAACCAAATTTTCAACTGTAGATAGATCAAGGATTTGAGCATTTATTTTCTAACAGAATGGCCCAAATCAAGGTTTTTGGTAAAAGCCTTATGATGTAACCATCCCAGATTATTTTCTGCCGAAACTGACAAAAGAGGGTTAAGTAGGTCGGCAATTCTGTCTCCATTCCTTTGCTGCTGCTAACGGGTGAGGATTTTTTACACATTCTCTCAACATATCGATATCAATTCCCGGTAGCAATTCGCTTTGTGTGATTAATTCATAACCGCAGTTGGACACGAATTCAACCGGAATTTCTTCTCGCAAATGGTAGAT
This sequence comes from Microcoleus sp. D3_18a_C4, assembly GCF_036702415.1. Lineage (NCBI taxonomy): Bacteria > Bacillati > Cyanobacteriota > Cyanophyceae > Oscillatoriales > Microcoleaceae > Microcoleus > Microcoleus sp. D3_18a_C4. The sequence continues at coordinate 15,429 of NZ_JAUBTI010000002.1, forward strand.
AGAAAATCGGTCATTTCGCCAGAACCAAACCTCTCGCACATTCAACCTTCTATAGAGTTCTAGTTTATTGATGCTGCCACTGGTAACAATCACTTCAATTACCAAATCGGGAAATTCTTTATCTGTGCCAATACAGTAAGCTTCATCCGGTTCCGTACCGCCACGTTTTTCCTCTTGTCGCAGAGTTGTAGACCCAAAAGGAAAATATTCTATTTCAGCTTCTACAAAGTAAATTTCTAGCAGATTTCCAATGCCAGTTTTGCGACTTTCATGGCGGCGAGAAGGTGACATAATTTCCAAAACTCCATCTAAATAAGTAACTCGATATCCTGCCGCATCTCCAATCCGATTCAGCAGTGTCTCGTATTGTTCCCAGTTGGCGCTATCGGTAATGTAGCGATCTTCAGGATCTTGGCGTTGGAGTGCTTGTTCCTTAAGTAGCGTATCTAGCTCGAACGTCAGCATCGGTATTACCTCCTTACAAGTTGTTCTAATCTTAGCTCAACTTTATTCCCAATCAAACTGCCTCCCCAAATATTCCTCTAATTCCTGATTGTAAGGTCGGAAATAATCGCTCAACCTGTCGCGAACCGATTCATTTACCCGCTGATAAGAACCAGGATTAGCATTTTGGTATTCAGACAATTGATATTCCGGCAAATCTAAAAATTCTAAAACTTGCTTGACAGTTGTCGCCGCACCTGCATAAAAATCTTCGCTTTTCAAAATTAACAACTGTTCTGGGGGAAAGAAAGTCCGCCAGTTTTTTATAAATTCTATGTACCTACCGCGAGCTAAATAATTCCCCGGTTCTTCGCCGATGATGTATTCTGGATTTTGACTCAACCGTTCAACTTCATCGCTAATTGCTCGATCGAGCGATCGCGCTTCCCAATTTAAGCCAGCCAAGCGGTAAAATTGAGAAATCGCCCGATCGACCGGATTTCGCAAAAGTACAATCAGTTTAGCCTCTGGAAACGCGGTGTAGAGACGTTCCGGTGCTTCCCGAGAGTCAAAATAGCTCGGACTTGCTTCGCCAGTTACAAATTCCTCTCCCGAAGGCATTGGTGGAAAATGAGCCAAATACCAATCAATCCCTCTGTCAAAGTGCCACGAGAAAAAATCCATCTCCTTTTTAATCGGAGTCAAAATTTGCGGGTGTTGAGCTAAATAAGTATACAGAGAAGTCGTCCCGCACCGCTGACAACCAATAATTATAAAGTTAGGAACTTGGACTGCTTTTAAGTTCCAATTTTGTGGAACAGGCATCTTGCCTGTATCTGCTTGTGGAACAGGCATCTTGCCTGTATCTGCTTGTGGAACAGGCATCTTGCCTGTATCTGCTTGTGGAACAGGCATCT
>NZ_JAUBTI010000002.1:16889-20062 GCF_036702415.1 Microcoleus sp. D3_18a_C4
TGCCTGTTCTCTTACTGAGAATAGATGCAAAACTTTGTTTGTAACTGACAGTTCGATAAAAATCAATCGCCTCGGCAATTTTACCTTGCCTCGTCAAAGCTTCCCCCAAATTCAGATAAGGCCAAAAAGCCTCCGGTTTAGCTGCAACAACTTCGCGGTACAAGTTCTCAACTTCATCTAGCTTGTCTTGCCTAACAAAAACTTCCCACAAATTGTAATAAAACCACCAAGGAAGATCGGGATTTATTTCTATTGCTTGGAAAAATGCCGCCGCCGCTTCCTCCCAATATTTTTGGTGGCTCAAAACAGCACCTAAATTGTAATAAGACCAGCAATCATCGGGTTTTTGGGCGACAGTTGCGCGAGATGAGGCTAATGCACGATCCTCTTCGAGGGCAACGCTTACGCACTTTTCTTGCTGCTGCAACAACTCCTCTAATCCTGCTGACAGTTCTTCACAATCCGGCATATTTGTCAAGAGCATTTTGTAAAGAATAATTGCGCTTTTTGGGCGATCGTACTTGGCTAAATTCTCTCCTAACTGCAAATAAAACTCCCAATTTTCCGGTGTAACTTGCAATTGAGATTGTTCTAACACTAAGTTTAAATCCGACTCTGTTTGTCCGAGAGCGTATCCCAACTTCTCGTAAATTCCCGGCAAATCTCCGTCAAGTTCAATAGCTTTTAAATACGTAGCGATAGCTTCATCCCACTGTTTTAGTTTAGTTAAAGCGTCGCCTAAATTGCAAAAAGACCAAGCAAAATCCGAGTTGAGTGCAATCTCGCAGCGGTAAGCAGCAGCAGCTTCTTCCCATTGCCGAAGTTTCAGCAAAGCATCGCCCAAATTGTGATAAGACCACGAAAAATCGGGATTTAACTCAACCGCTTTTTTGTAAGCAGCGACAGCTTCCTCCCATTTTTCAACTTTCAGCAAAACATCGCCCAAACTGTGATAAGACCAAGAAAAATTAGGATTTAATTCAATAGCTTTTTTGTAAGCAGCAACAGCCTCATCAAACCGACCGCTTTCTTGCAGGGAATTACCCAAATTGTGGTAGTCATTATCCATGCAAAACTCCTGCAAGATTCATTAATTTTTCCAGCGACTTCACATCCAACCGCATATCTTTATGTAAAGGTTTTATCGGAGTTCTATCATTAACCAAATCGCCAATTAAAGAGTAATGTTCCAAACCGCACAAATTGCTAATAGTCCAATAACAACTTGGCACATACATAGGAGAAAAAATTTCGATTACTTTAGTTCCCGGAGTGCAGAAAACTAGATTAGTCAATCCAGCTCCGTGGGGTGCTACAACTACTTTAGCAGCAGCCAGACAGGCTGCTTGTTCCGCTACCGACATCGTTTCCAGCTTGACACTGCGAAACCCAAATTTTTGTAAGTAATTAACTACTTCTTCTTCGTTGACGATTCGCCGATAGGATGCTTGTTGACGGGTGATATAAATTCGCTCTGAACAGTCGGTTTTTAGTGGTATTTTATGGTTCAAAAATGACTGTTTTAGATATTCACACTTCCATTTTGAGGTGCCAGATCCATCTTTACAAATTGACGGAACTATTAAATTATCGGCAGTTATGTGAAAGGAACAGCCACTTTCTAAAATTTTATATTGAGGAATTCCTAAAGTATTTAAAGTTTCTTTTTGATAAGTATAATCGCCGGCATTGACAACAAACTTATCTACACTATCTATTAACCCGCTCCGTTGTATATGATCAAACCGGGTAATTACATCAAACATCCAATGAAAATAAGCTCCTCCCCAGGGAGCGGACAAAAAAGCAACACTTCCATCTATATGCTCCACAGGAGGCAATTTGTCGGAAGTTACTATTAATTCAGGACAACCCATTGAAACATCGAGAACAAGTTTATTATCTGAAGTAATTGCCGCAGTATTAATGACATCTGCCCAAGCTCGTCCGTTTGGCAGTATGGCAACGAAAGCTTTTTTGATGTAAATTTTTTTTGGGGAAAGTAAGTTATTGTTATTGTCGGTAGTTTGGGAGGCGGATAAATTGATTTGGGTTGCAGGATAGATGTCAATGCAAGAGATGTTCGGATTTGACTCGGCGGCGACTATCATATCCTCTGTAAACTGACAGTATTTTTTGAGAACACTTAACGGTAAGATTTGATGGCTGCATTTTTCCCAATCGCTCTCATCGACTTCTCCTTGTTGTTCCAGAGCATAACCTATATTATCGTAAGCTTCCAACAAATCTGGTTTAATTTGCAGTGCTTGAACTAAAGTAGTGATTGCAGGTTCCCACTGCTGTTTTGCAATTAAACTCAAACCCAATCCTTTGTAAAACCAACAGGATTTGGGATCGAGATTGATGCCTTTTTCGTAAATTGCGATCGCCCTTTCTAAATCCCCTTGATTCCGCAGTGCATCACCCAACTTTTTGTACAGCCAACTCTGCTCAGATTCGAGCTCGATAGCACGACCAAAAGCAACTGCTGCTTCAGACCAATTTTCTTGTGATTCCAGAACTTCCCCCAAACAATTGTACAGCCAACAATCATCGGGATTTAATTCAATAGCTTTGCGGTAAGCCGCCGTCGCTTCTCCCCAATTTTCCAGTGCAATCAAAGCCTTACCTAATCTCTCGTAAGACCAACAAAAATCGGGATTTATTTCAACTAACTTGCGGTAAGCAACAGCAGCTTCCTCCCACTCAGAAAGCTCCATCAGCACATCACCTAAATTGTTGTAAGTCCAACAAAAATCGGGATTTAACTCAATAGCTTTGCGGTAAGCAGCAGCCGCTTCGCCCTGTTCCTCAATCGCCTGCCAAGTTTCCCCCAAAAAGTGGTAAGACCAACTAAAATTAGGGTTGAGTGCGATCGCCCTTTGGTAAGCGATCCTAGCTTCGTCAAACAGTTCTTTCTCTTGCAGAGCTTTACCCAACTTGTGGTAAGTTAAGTAGTTGCCCGACTTAATTTTAATAGCTGTTTGATAGCGATGGCTCGCCTCATCCAAATAACCGGAATTCGCTGCAATATCCCCCAACTTTTCCCAACCCAGAGACAACAGAGTTTGCTCTTCGCCCAAACTTTGATTGCCAATTTTTTTAACAATCAGTTGATAGCCTTTATGTACAACTTCTAACTGACTTCCAAACATCTCCAAAAAAACATCTAT